>DATASP010000040.1:0-5706 GCA_036269155.1 Candidatus Udaeobacter sp. | reverse complement strand
TCGTACCGATAAAATGGAGGTGCATAATCATGAGGATCGGTATCCATTTTGCCCATGAGACACCGCGCAATTTCATCCGTGGAAATGCGTTGCTGCGAGACAGCGTAAACCTCCACCCGATTGCACGTGCTCAGCAGCAGCGCTTCCGTGCAACAGGCTTCGCGCACGATCGATTCAGCCGTTGCGCCGCCCGCGAACTGCTCGAGCGTCGCCACCTTCGCAGTATGGTGACTCAAACCGATGCAGAAAAGATTCATGGCAGCGGATGCATCTGCGCCGTGAATGTAATTCCCCAGAGAAGCGTCAACGCGGCGCTAAAACCGATGATGCATAGTGCGGCTACGCGTTTTGGCGCGAGCCAACGAAGATGACGGCCTTGCAAAATCGCTGCATAAAGCAGCCAGACCCCAAGAGCGGCGCCGACTTGCAGGCGCGGCAATGGATGGCCGGTAAAAAAACCACTCACAATGCCCAGCGTGTACAGCGCAAACCCCCACCAAAGCAGACGGGTGATGGCAGCGAACAGATCAGTCAGCGGGGGCAAATGATAAAAAATCGAATGCAGGTGATGTGTTTTGAGCTGGCGTTCCTGCACCAGATACATCACGCCCGCTATGCAAGCCAACGCGAACGCGCCATAGGCCACGAGAGAAATGGATGCGTGAAATTCCAGCCATGGAGCCGCCGGCACCTTAACCGCGTGACGAATGTCGATCGGCGCAAGCAGCGCAAATGCCTGTAGTAAAACTACCAGCGGCGCGGTAAAGGCACCCATGAGCGACAGTCTATAAACGGGACCGACGAGCATGTAGATCGCCGCAACCGACCACGCCAGAAAGATAAAAACCTCAAATAAGTTCGTGAGCGGGCAGCGCCCCAGCTCGTGCCCGCGCACCGACAAGAACGCCGTCTGAAAAATGAATCCCAAACCGACGGCAATAAAATTGAATCGCATCGGCCGAAACACCCCGGCGCGCAGCTCAATAACCGTGTGCAGAACCGCCGCGAGAAAACAGAGCGTCGAAACGATGAGTAGATATCGATCCACCGGGACAGCTTTATCTTAGATTGCTGTCCCGACTTGGCAATGCTGCATCGCTTTCAGCCGGGTGTCCGGCGAGCACTATCGCGATCCTTGGTTTTGGGTAGCAATTATTCACGGATTACCCGGATTGACCTCTCACTGCAGTCAGCTAGCGTTCGCGCCAGTGGCCACGCCGATCATCGAGAAGCTCCATGCGGCTGTGCGCGATGTGCCCGATTTTCCAAAGAAAGGGATCGTGTTTAAGGATATCACGCCCCTGTTGAATGATCCGGCGTTGTTCCGTGCGTCGATTGATCTCTTTCTGGAGCGGTGTCGCGGCCTGACAATCGATAAAATTGTCGGGATTGATGCACGTGGGTTTCTTTTCGGGTCAGCCGTTGCGTATGAACTTGGCGTCGGTTTCGTCCCGATTCGCAAACGCGGCAAGCTTCCCTATAAGACGGAGACCGCTAAGTACTCGCTCGAGTACGGCGAAGCTGAAGTGGAGATGCATGTCGATGGTATAAGCGCAGATGAACGGGTTGTGTTGTTAGATGATTTGCTCGCGACGGGCGGGACTTCTGCTGCCGCGGCCATCCTCATCCGTAACGCTGGCGGACATCTGTTGGAAGCACAGTTCCTAATTGAGTTAGAATTCCTCCAGGGGCGCAAACGACTCGAGCCAACGCCGGTCACGTCATTTCTGAAATACTGATTATTTTCGCAGGGCGCTACAAAGCGGCGTGCCGCGTCAAAGAGCACCCATGAAATGGCGCTGTCATGTTGAGCAAAGCGAAACATCTCTGATCTCTTTCGGGCCGAATTCGATCGCAAATTCATCCGAGATTCTTCGCTCCCCTCAGAATGACATTTTCTGGTCAGGGCGGAGGCATTTGGATTTTAGATTTCCGATTTTACATTACGGGTAATCGAAGCTGGCAATGACAACGTCCCGACATCTGGAACAAGTTTTGGCTCACGCCGAAAGTCGCCTTGCCGCGACCGGGGCGAGGCGCCCGACCGAGGTTCTCCCGCTTTACAAAAAGTTTCTGAAGGTCGAAGAGCACCGCTTGCGCCTGAATCACCAGGCCGGCGGAGGCGGCCGCGAAATTTGCGTGCGCCGCGCTGAATTAGTCGACGTCTTGTTACGATACGTCTTCGGTGGCGCTGCCGCTACTACGTCCGGGAATGGCGAGCGCGAAGTTCCGCTGGCGTTGATCGCTCTTGGCGGATATGGCCGGGGTGAGCTCAATCCATTCAGCGATATCGACGTCATGGTTTTGCATCACCAACGGGCGGCAAAGATTTCGCCGAACCTGAAGGAGATGGTGAATCAAGTTCTCTATCTGTTATGGGACAGCGGTTTCAAGGTTGGACACTCCACGCGTTCCATCAAGGAAGCGATTGTCCAGGCTAACGCTGATATGCGAACTAAGACCGCGATGCTGGAGTCACGGTTTCTCGCCGGCGATAGCGAACTGGCGCGGAAATTTCGTGAGCAATTTCGTTCAAAATGCGTTGCGGCGCACGAACGGGAATACGTCGAAATGCGCATGCAAGATCAGGTCGCCAGGCACAACAAGCTCGGCGACAGCGTGTATCTGCAGGAGCCCAACTTGAAGAGCGGATGTGGGGGACTGCGCGATTACCAAAATCTGCTTTGGATGACCTACTTTAAAGAAGGTTCGCTAAGCACTAACCAGCTCGTTGGGAAAGATTGGTTGAGTGAAAGCGATCAGCGAAGGATCGAAAGAGCCTACGATTTTCTCCTGCGCTTGCGCACGGATTTGCATTACGCGACCGGACGCGCCACCGACGTGCTGCATATCAACTTGCAGGAACAAATCGCAAAACGGCTCAATTATTCCCCTCGAAATGGACAGCTCCGCAGCGAGGCGCTCATGCGGGACTATTACGAGCACGCGCGAAATATCTTTCGAGTGACGGAGCGTATCACGGAACAATTTGTGAGCGGGTACGTTACGAACAAAACACGCGCTCTTTTCAGTTTTCTTCCCTTAATCCGGGCCGACAAAACTTCCATCGGCGACTCCTTTTTTGTGCGAAACAAACAACTGCACGCAGCGCGGCGCGATGTTTTTCGCAAAGAGCCCGAGCAGATGATGCGGGCATTTCAGCTTGCGCAGGAGCGCGATCTGGATCTGAGCCCGGAACTGGCAGATTTGCTGAGCAGAAGCCTCCGGAACGTCACGCGTACCTATCAATATGCACGCGGCCCACGCGAGATCTTCAAGTCGATTCTATCAGAAAAAGGCAGAGTAGGCCGCATCCTGCGAATGATGCATCGAGTCGATTTTCTTGGCCGTTATATTCCCGAATTCGGTCAGCTTACCTGTCTGGTGCAACATGAGTTCCTACATCGTTATACAGCCGACGAGCATACATTAGTATGTATCGACAAACTCGACGCGCTCGCGGGGACAAATGATCCGAAGTTGATTGCTTATCGAAATATTCTTGAGCAACTCGACGACCCACTGGTTCTCTATCTTGCGCTTCTTTTGCACGACAGCGGCAAGGCCGTTGGCGCCAGACCACATTCTGAAGGAAGCGCGCTTTTCGCTCAGCGTGTAGCTGCGCGTTTGCAGTTGTCATCCGAGCAGCGTAAGTCGCTCATCCTGCTGGTTGATCATCATCTTACCCTCTCGAGGACCGCGCAGCAGAGAAACCTGGATGACCCGGCCACAGTCACGCAGTTTGGCCACATCGTGAAGCATCAGAGAAACCTGAATGCACTAATGCTGCTCACCCTGGCTGATGGTCAGGGGACGAGTCCGGAAGCCTGGTCGGATTGGAAAGAGTCGCTCGTTTGGCAATTGTTTCATGAGACCTCGCATTATTTGGCCGACCGGGAATCGTACTACGAACAAACAAGAATTGAGCGCGAAAGCCTGCAGGCTGCAGTCGCTGAGAAACTTTCTCCAGATTACGCCAGTGAAATCGAAGCGCACTTTGAGTTCATGACAGATAATTATTTCCGCGGCAACGATCTCCCGGAAATTGTCCAGCACTTGAAACTGTTTCGGCGCTTTCTTGAGAATGTTTCCAGCGCTGGAAACTTTCCGCTGCCTCCAGCAATCAAATGGGAGATCGTGCCGGAGCAGGGACACAGCGTCGTAACTTTCTGCACGTGGGAGCGTGAACGGTTGCTGGCGAAAGTCGCCGGATCGTTCTCCGTTGTGCCGTTGAATATCTTGAGCGCTGATGTTTTTCCCCGCGGCGATAACGTGGTGCTTGGTATTTTTCGTGTGTGTGATACCAAAGCTCGCCCTGTCAATAACCCGCGCGACTTCGAGTTGGTGGAGCAAACCTTGCAACGAGCGCTCGAAGACGAGAGCTTCGATTTCCTCCCGCAAATTGAAAAAGCAAAGCGCCAAAGCCGTCCCGCTGTAGCAGGGATTGAATTTCCGACGCGCATTTCCATCGATAACAAAACGCATCCGACGTACACCCTTATTGAGATTCAGGCGCCGGATCGAATCGGTTTACTCTACGATGTGTTGAGCTGCCTTGATCGCCAAAATATTTTGATCCCCCTCTCTCGTATTAACACTCAGGCTGGCGCCGCCATTGATACGCTGTATGGGCTGGACGGCTCCACTCATGCTAAAATCACCGATCCCAACCGTATCCAGTTGATCCAGAAGCATCTCAAAAACGCAATTCTCGGTGGAGGCACGGCGAAATCGCAGTAGGTAAAGGGCCCCGCCACCTGGCATCATTTTGATCTCATGAACGCTCTAATTTTAGCTGCTGGATACGCCACGCGACTTTATCCGCTCACGCTCAACAGGGCAAAACCGCTGCTCGTGGTAGGTGGCAAACCGATTATCGAATGGACGGTGGACAATCTTGCGGGTGTTCTGGATCTGGAAACGATTTACATCGTCACAAACGACAAATTTGCAGCTGATTTCGAGGAATGGAGCAGCCACTACCGGGCTGCTCATCCAGAATTCACATTCAGAATCGTCAACGACGGCTCCACGAGTGATGAAGATAAGCTCGGTGCGATCGGCGATATCAATCTTGTAGTCACGCGCGAGAACTTGAGCCAAAGCGGTCTCTTAGTCATCGCTGGCGACAACCTATTCACTGAATCGCTGGCGAATTTCGTGGAGTGTGCGAGGAAAACCGACGCAACGGTAGCGGTCTACGACGTCCGTGATTTCGAAGCCATCAAGAAATACGGCAACATTACCGTTGATGCTGAGGGAATCATTACCCGGTTTGAGGAAAAACCGAAGAAGCCTAAGGGAACTCTTGCTGCGATCGCTCTTTACTATTATTCGCCTGCAGTTCTGTCTCTGCTAACGACTTATCTCGCCGCGGGGAATAATCCCGACCAGCCAGGCCGGTTTGTGCAATGGTTGTACACACACAAACCGGTAAAGACGTTTGAGATCAAAGGGAACTGGCTTGATATCGGCAGCAAAGAAACACTGGAGAACGCAGACGCAATTCTCGCAAGTCTTAAGACAGCATCATAGCCAAGGGCGGGCCAGCTACGCCCTAGTCTTGGCGAAGGCGGGTCATTTCAATCGTCCTTCATCAAACTCGATCAGATCGAAATAAGTCCGAATATCCTTGCGCCCTTCGCCGCCCGCCTCTTTGAGAAAATGGAGGAAACGCGCCTTTTTGGCAGCGGTGTCGGGATGCCG
>DATASP010000039.1:0-12841 GCA_036269155.1 Candidatus Udaeobacter sp. | reverse complement strand
ACACGCCCTCAGCCGCGCGCGACCAGTTTCTGGTCCGGCTGGAAATCGATTCATTGAAATCGCGCAGAGTTATTGGAAAAAAGCCGGCGAGCGTCCCGATCTCTTCGTGCAAATCGACAATATGCTCCAGCGCATCCAGCGCGAACGAGGAAGTGGATCGGATTTCGTCGATTTGAAGACCGGACGCGGCGGAATCATTGAGGCGGAATTTCTCGTCCAAGCGTTGCAGATGCGGGAAGATCTATGGGAGCAGAATTTGGAGCGGGCGATCGATCGACTGCACCAACACGGGCAAATGAATGATTCCGAAGTTGCCAAACTTAAAGATGCGTACGGACTGCTCCGTCGCTTTGAGCTTGTGTTGCGACGTTATGAGAACCGAAGCGTTTCCACGATCCCGAACGATCCAGACGAACAACGCAAGTTTGCCGTTCGCCTTGGCTACCACGTGTTTGACGCTTTTCGCCGCGATTATGTCAATGCTCGCGATACGATTCACACGCTCTACGATCGCCACATTACCGCGGCTTCACCGCTGTAACAATCAACGTTCGCCCAAGCAGTAGATTCGGCGAATTCATCGCTCGAACAGCCCAGGCATTCCTTTCGTCGAGCGTGCCGTAGGTGTTTTTGTCGCGACGGTAAACGATCCAGTTGGCGGCGCGAACCGGGCCGATGAGCAACGGAAATATCAAAAGAGACCGGCGTTGATACTTATCGATAGTTACTTTCAAATCGCGGAATCCAGCGCTCAGAAGCGTGTGCGACACATAAAACCAGCTCACTGGATTAATGTGGCCGCGCGTACTGTGGACATCGGTTTCGTCTGGCGCGAGAGGGCCAAACAAGTTGTAAAAGCCAGACGACAAATAGCGCAAACGGGAACGCAGATTCAGAATGTTCGGGGTGGAGAAGACCGCAACGCCACCCGGCCGTAGGACGCGATAGATCTCGCGAACAACCTGGCGATAGTTTTCGAGGTGCTCGATTGTTTCGATGCAGGTCACGAGCGCGAAGCGATTGTCGCCGTACGGAAGCATCTGCCGGTTTAAATCAACAATATCGATCTCCAACCCGGCAACCTCGGCAAGCTTGTCGGTGTAATCGCAGGCAAAGGAGCGGAGAGGATAATGGGCCCGAACCAGTCGCAACAAGTCCCCGGTGCCGCTGCCAACGTCGAGGTGATCTCCGGTGGCGTGCCCGGGAAACGCTGCCCGGACTGCGCGAAGCACGGCTTTATGAATCGCAGACGTGCTCAGTTCGGAAATCTCACGCGATCTCCGCTTCTTCCTCCCAAAGATCTTTCGGTAAACCTTTTTTGAAAGCCTTCGAGTGCGCAAAAAATCGAGATTAACGTATCCGCGCGTTACAGAAAACTGGCCGCGAGCGGACTAGCCGGGAATGCCCTTGAGCATTTCAGTGTTCGTTGGAAATTTTTTCACAAACATCAAGAGACGCTGAATGGCTTCCTCTGGTTTGTGACCGGCCAGACCACGCCGGATGAGATTGACTTTCTCCAGTTCCCACGGTTGCAACAGCAGCTCTTCGCGGCGTGTTCCGGAGAGAAAGATGTCGATTGCAGGATAGATCCGCTGATCGCTGATTTTTCGGTCAAGCACCATTTCCATGTTTCCGGTGCCTTTAAATTCCTGAAAGATCAGCTCGTCCATGCGGCTGCCAGTCTCGATCAGCGCCGTAGCGACAATCGTGAGAGAGCCTGCTTCCTCGGTATTGCGCGCAGCGGCGAAAATTTTTCGCGGAATTTCCATGGCGCGCGCATCGATACCGCCGCTCATCGTGCGACCTCCGCCGGATAATGCATTATTGAACGCCCGAGCGGTGCGCGTGATGGAATCGAGCAGGATGAATACGTGTTTTCCTGCTTCGACGAGTCGCTTGGCGCGTTCGATTGCCAGCTGCGCAATGCGCGTGTGGCTCTTGATGTCGGCATCGTTGGAACTGGCCATAAGCTGCGCTGTCGGATGCGAGCGCCGAAAATCGGTCACCTCTTCTGGACGCTCATCCACCAAAAGAATGATCAGGTCCATCTCCGGATGATTCTTTGCCACCGCATCGGCGATGTGATGCAAGAGCGTTGTTTTACCTGTGCGCGGCGGCGCGACGATGAGCCCGCGTTGGCCCATTCCCAATGGCGTCATCAAGTCCATGATCCGCGTCGTGTAACGGTCGGGCGCTGTCTCGAGCTTGATCTTCTTATTCGGGTTGATGGTGGTTAATTCTTCAAATGGGCGGAGCCCTTGATACTTAGTAGGCTCTTCGCCATTGATCCTCAGTAGCTTGACCAACTGTGGGCCACGGCTGCCACGACGAGTCTCACCGTGAATCCACATCCCGTCGCGCAAGGCGAAGCGGCGCACAATTTCAGGAGTGACAAAAATGTCCTGTGGCGTCTGCACAAAGTTGCGTTTTGGATCGCGCAGGAAGCCGAAGCCTTTGCCGGAAATTTCGATGATCCCTTCGCCAAACTCCGGCTCAGTTTGAACTTGTTCGCCGGTCTCAACAGCGCCCGCGACGGCTTCGCCTGATCCTGAAGCGGGCCGATCGAGAGTCTCAACACCGACCTCCGAACCGGTGGCACCAGCGTTTGTTGAAGAAGAATTTGGGGATTCTTCGGAATTATCGCGCCTGAACCGGTCGCCCCGGTCGCGGTAACGTCTTCGCGGAAATCGACGGCGCGAGCGATGCTGGCGTTGCTCCGGCATGGCGGACTCGGTCGGTACAGGTTTGTTTTCGTTTTCTTCGTTCATAAGCTGAGATTCTTCACTGCGGCGGGGCAGAGCCTTAACGCGTTTCCTACGGGGCAATACTTTTTCAGGCCGGCAACCTGGCCAGCAATTCGTCGGGAATATCTAGATTTGAATAGACATTTTGCACGTCGTCGTCCTCTTCGAGTGCGTCACACAAGCGAAGCACCTGACGCGCCACGGCCTCGTCCCTGACCGCGATTGTAGTATCGGGGATAAACGTAAACTTTTGCCCATCGGTAGTGACGCCTGCTTTCTTGAGCGCCTCAGCTACGGCGTAGAGCTGATCGTGGGAAGTGGTGATAACATACTGATCCTCATCGGTTGTCAACTCCTCCGCGCCAGCCTCCAAAGCGACCTCCAGCAACCGGTCCTCGTCAATGCTCGATCGAGGGACCGTGATTTGGCCTTTCCTGTGGAACATGTACGAGACGCTCCCGCTCGATGCGAGGTTGCCATTGTTTTGGGTGAAGATCCTGCGAATCTCCGCCCCGGTGCGATTCTTGTTGTCCGTTGCAGTCTCAACGATGATCGCCACGCCGCCCGGCGCGTAACCTTCGTAAACAATCTCATCGAATTGTTCGCCGTCCCTGTCCTCACCCGTGCCGCGTTTGATTGCGCGCTCGACATTATCGTTGGGCATGCTCTGCGCCCGCGCAGCCTGGATCGCGCTCCGTAGACGCGGGTTGCCGCCTGGATCGCCCCCGCCGGCTCTTGCCGCGATCGTAATCTCTTTCGATAATTTGCTGAAGATCCTGCCGCGTTTAGCATCGATCGCGCCCTTAAACCGCTTGACCTTCGACCACTTACTATGTCCCGACATACCTTGGGCTCCTGTGCAATTGCTAATTGAAACCTGCGAATTTCCGAACAACATCTCGCCGAGAGAATGGCTGGCGAGAAGGGGAAACTAACGCGCGATATTCAATCGTAATAACAGCCCTTTGTCAATATGTTGCAGAGCGTTTCTCGTTGAGCCAAAGCGCGCCCTCCCGTCTGAAGACGACTAAGGGCCTCGCCCGAAGAACTGACACGCGTTGCTAAGGTTTTCCGTGAACCTCCCGCACTGTTAGCGCGGAGCGACCATTCACGTTTCCGTAAGTTGCCTCGGCCTTGCCATCGCTGCGTTTGAAACTTCGTTCCTTGGCCTGTTTGTTAGAGGTCCACCTGGCGCCGGCGGCGTTCACCTTGAGGAATTTCGTGATCTCCTTTTCGGAAAGATCGGTGCCCTTCACGTGAAAATAGCTTTCGGAAACGCTCCGACCATCAGCGAACGTCACCTGATAGAGATACCGATCCTTGTGGTAAAGAACGCTGACTGTTCCGTCATCACGCAACTTTCGCTGCACAATGTTGCCGTACGCATCGTCCAGTTTCTCGTAGCCGTCGCCCAGATTAGCCCAGCCGAAGGTGACGGTTGCAAGAATCGCGAGAATAAAAATGCTGAATTCCTTCACATTGGTTTAGTCGGATAGTTCGCATAAATCCGCAAGCCGTTCGCGCAATCCGCAGTTGATTGCTATGGACTTCTTGATCGCGCACGAAATGGAAACGCCAGCAGGATGACGAACATGGCAACGCAAACCCAGGCGAACCAATCGCCCGTTCGGGTGTAAAGAGTTTGCTCGTGCGCGACGTTCACTCTCCCAGTGATCGATACGAAGCGGCCTGGCACGGTCGCCGTTTCCGCAATGACGCGACCGCGATTGTCGCTAAGAGTGAGCAGGCCGTTGCGCGCCGAGCGGGCCAGCGCGAAACCGTTCTCGACTGCGCGCAGCACAGCCATCCGCGCGTGCAACCATCGATCGAGATTAAAGTCCCACGCCGGCACCAGCAACAGGTTCGCACCCTGCAGGGCGTATTGGCGGCTGAGCTCGGGAAAGTCCATGTCCTTGCAAATTTGCAATCCCCAACGACCCGACGGTTGGTCGAGCAGCACTCGTTTATCGCCAGGTCTTTCAGGCTCTACGCCTGGCAACAGATGATGCTTGTCGTAGTTCGCTTCCATTCTGCCACCAGGCGAATAGAAGCGGGAGGAATTGAAGCCAGCAGATGGCGTTTTCCGAACCAGGCCCAGGACAATCGCCGTACGTGTAGCAGCCGCAGCCGAAGAAAAGAGAGTGTCCACCTTCGCTAATGCGCTCTCGCTGACGCGCCCGATTTTTTCGGGGAGAACGACAGCCTCTGTTCCAGCCGGAGTAGAGTGCTGCACTTCTTCGGCATACTCGCGGAATAACTGCAGGGCTTGTTCTTCAGAGCCGAGATAAACGCTCATCGGCACATCCTTTGCGACAAGTGTCACTGCAACAGGTTGAGCCGAAGAATCTGACTGCAAACGCCATTTACCAAAAACAAATACGGCGCACACGGCGGCACCAACAGCAATAGCGAGCGCGCGACGTTGCCATGGTTTTCCCACGCCGCTCAACAGAGCTGCAGTAGTTCCGGCAAACAGAAACATGATGAAACTGATTCCCCAAATGCCGGTGATCGAAGCAATTTGAATCACTGGAAGACAATTCATTTGTGTGTAAGCGAGATTGCCCCACGTGCTGTGAGGCGATGCAATCGCGTTGAGATATTCGCATGCCACCCAATAAACAGGAAAAGCAAGCGCAGCCAGGAACGGCCAGCCGCGCCTCAAAAAACTGCTCACGAACAGAACACCCAAACCGAAAACCACGGCAGGAACTAGAAAATAAAGAATGATGATTTGTGGTGGCAGTTCCATCTGATTTCTGACGTAGTTCCATTGGTTCATTTCGCCAATGAGCCACGCAATGAGACCGAGCAGAAAAGCAGCGCCGCCGTGAAGTCGCGGTGCCATCGCCAGCACCGGAACCGGCGCCAACCAGAGCAACCACCAAATCGGATGCAGGCCGGTACCGAAATATAACAATGCGGCCGAGACGAGACCGGCAGCGGTGACTAGAAGGAAATTGTAAATTTTTTGAGAAAACTCTCGTGTATTTGCGCCAGGCTCCGAATGCACCTTCACCGGACTTCGTACACGACCTTGCCTCCCACAATCGTGGTTTCCACTTTCACGTTGCGAATGGCTTCCGGTTTCAAGTCAAAGATGTTGTCACTCAGGATGACCATGTCAGCTAGTTTGCCAGGTGTAATGGATCCCTTTTCGCGTTCCTGAAATTCGGTAAACGCCGAGCCCATCGTGTAGGCTTCCACTGCCTCTGGCAGCGTGATCTTCTCCTCCGGAATCCAACCATCCGGGTTCTTGCCGTCCAGTGTGGCGCGGGTCACCGCAGCGTAAAGCCCCAGGATGGGATTGAGTGGGGCGACCGGCCAATCCGTCCCAAGAGCAAGCGTTACACCGTGATTAAGGAAACTACGCCACGCGTAGCTATATCGCGTGCGGTCGTGGCCGAGAAGTTTCTCCGCCCAGCGACCATCGTCAATGGCGTGATAGGGTTGCATCGAAGCGATGACGTGGAGGCTAGCGAAACGCGCGAAATCTTTCTGCGCCATGTGCTGCGCGTGCTCGATGGTAAACCGCTGGTCATGATATCCGTGCGCCTTTTCGATATCGGCGAAAATGTCGAGCATCATGGAAATCGCGCGGTCGCCGATGGCATGAACGCGCAGTTGCAAGCCGGCGGCATCCGCCTGCATCAAGCGGTCGCGCATCGCGGTTGGCGGATGCATTTCGTCGCTTAACAAGCCGCGGTTTTCCGGATCATCGGCAAATGGCTCGAACATGTAAGCCGTTCTCGAGCCTAACGATCCGTCGGCATAACCCTTGACTGCGCCTAGGCGCAAATAGCTCGATCCCCACGCGTGACGAATGCCAACTTTTGCCTGGTCCTGCCAGTTCGTTTCCATCGGAACCGCGTAAATGCGTGTCGTGAGTTCACCCTTTTCCGCGAGCCCGGAATAGGCAGCCACATCGGCAAACTCAGGATTCATGTGCTGCACGCTGGTAACGCCCAGCGATGCTGCGTGCTCCAGCGCGCGGCGAGCAGCGCGCAGCCGTCGCTCGTGCGACATCGGTGGGATTACCTTATAGATTAGCTCCTGCGCCGCATCCTTGAAAATGCCGGTGGGATTTCCGCTCGTGTCGCGCATAATTACTCCGCCGGGGACATCGGCAGTCTTCGCGTCAACGCCGGCCAGTTTCATTGCAGTCGAGTTGGCGAGCGCTTCGTGACCGTCGTAGCGGTCAACGAACATTGGAATGTCACCGATGATTGGGTCCACCAGGTCTTTGCTCGGAAGCTGCTGGTTGGGCCATTTGGTTTCATCCCAACGACCGCCCAGGATCCATTCACCTTTCGGCGTCTTCTTCACCCGCGCTGCGATACGTTTCGCGAATTCCTCCGGCGTGACGGCGTCAGTAAGCTGAACTTGTTCGAGCTGTGCGCCGCCTTGAATGAAATGCACGTGCGCGTCGTTAAATCCGGGCAACAACAGTTTACCGCCAGCATCGATCACTTTCGTTTTCGGACCGCGCCACAAATCAATGTCAGCCCGCGAGCCGAGGGCGACGATGCGATCTCCGATCACAGCGACTGCTTCAGCTTTTGGATGCTGTTTGTCTACCGTGTAAACAGCCGCGTTGGTTATGATCAAGGTTGCAGAGGGCTTTGGCTGGGCGTTCGCATGTATCGCCGTCACAAGTACCAAAAAATAAATGGTATGTTTACATTTCATAATCAGCTCACCGATCGATAAAGATTTGTTGGATACGAATCTGTTTGGTCAAGATGAAAGGAGGCGAATTCAAAATCAGCGAGAAGATTCACACCCGAGAATTTTGCATCAGTGATTATGATGCAGCGCTTCAGCTCTGGCAGCGCGTTGAAGGTCTCGAAATCGCTGAAGGTGATGAGAGGGAAGACATCGCCCAATTTCTCGCCCGAAATCCAGGGCTAAGCAGGGCGGCGGTTGACGGATCGGCAATTGTTGGAGTTGCGTTATGTGGGAATGATGGACGCCGCGGGCACATTTATCATTTGGCGGTTGATCCGACCTATCAGGGATCCGGACTTGGCAAGCGTTTGCTGGACGAGTGCCTGGATGGCCTGCGCAAGGCTGGGGTCAAACGTGTTATCATCATGGTGGCCGACGATAACCAGCGCGGCACAAGATTCTGGGAGCATGTTGGCTGGGAGAAAATTCCTGGCGCCGTACCGATGGGAATTGATCTTTAGCAGATTGAAAGCGGGCACTGGACGAGTACCCGCGTCGTCATACATTCGGAGCATGCGAGTCGCGATTTTTCTGGCGACCCTCCTTGCCGGTGGCGTTTCGGCAATTGCGAGCGCAACCAGCATCACCAGCCCTGACCACCCGCGGACGTTCGCTTATGGCGAAATAACCTGGCGGCAGCTCTATCTCGAACCCACGCGCGGCGGACTCATGGCGAGGATCACGTTCAGTAATTTCCCTTACGCCGGCGACGACGAGCCACGCAGGGACGAACCGTTCGATTTTCATTTTCCCGGCGTCAGATTCGATCCTCGTTTGCGAACCTTCTTTGCCAGTGGCCGCCGTGGTGCGTTGATCCCGGTGGCGCGGCTTCGGAACGGTCTGGCCTGCGGCCGGATCGATCTGGCGCCGGGCACGAAAATGTATCTGCTTAAAGAGAGCGGTCGCGTCACTGCGATTTTGACGGCAACCGATTACCCGCGCAGCGGAAGCCAGTGGATCGAAATGGACAATAATTGGTCGCTTCAGAATGTTTTGATTGCGTTGTTCGGTGGCCCGATGCCCGGCGCAACATTGACCACCGAATAAAGATTCGGAAAGCGAGCCTGGCTACATTTGCACGTCTAAGTGATTGCTCAGTGGCGTCAGGTTAACAAATCATAGTCACAACTCGTGAAAGTTGGCGGCCAACACTTCCGAACGATTTGGCTTAAGCCGGGCGATGAATGCGTAATCCAACTGATCAATCAGCGATTTTTGCCTCATCAGTTCGTGATCGAAGAAATTCGCACCGTCGAACAGATGGCGACGGCGATTCGCGATATGCATGTTCGCGGGGCTGGGTTGATCGGTGCGAGCGCGGGGTATGGAATGTATCTGGCAGCAAAGGAGGCTGCGGCGAGCGGTGCATTCGATGAACATCTGGTCCATGCAGCGCGGCAACTCAGGGCAACCAGGCCGACGGCCGTGAACCTTTCGTGGGCAATCGACCGCCAGCTAAAAAATATCGCGCGCGGGCAGACCGCCGACGAGAAGATCGCGTTTGCTTTGCGCACAGCCCGATTGATTGCGGAGGAAGATGCAGAGCAGTGCCGCATGATTGGCCAGCATGGACTAAAGCTTATTGAGCGGATCGCCGAAAAGAAACCGGGAAAGCCGGTCAATGTGCTCACGCATTGCAACGCGGGATGGCTCGCATTTGTTGACCATGGTTCCGCCACCTCGCCGATCTATGCGGCGCATGACAGGGGGTTGCCGGTTCACGTGTGGGTTGCTGAGACGCGACCCAGAAATCAGGGATCCAAACTGACGGCATGGGAGCTGAACGAACACGGCGTGCGGCATACCGTGATCGCCGACAGTGCGGCAGGGCACTTGATGCAACGCTGCGAAGTGGATTTGGTGATCGTTGGAACCGATCGTACGACTTACACGGGAGACGTTGCGAACAAAATCGGGACGTACCTGAAGGCACTGGCTGCGAGAGATAATAACGTTCCTTTCTATGTAGCACTGCCTTCGTCCTCGCTCGACTGGAGCATGCGGGACGGATTGAAAGAAATCCCGATTGAAGAGCGCAGCGCAGAGGAAGTGACGTGTGTTGACGGATGGCGCGAAGGACAACAGGTGCAAGTGCGCGTTACACCGCAGGGAAGCGCGGCGGCAAACTATGGTTTCGATGTCACACCGGCGCGTCTGGTAACTGGATTAATCACTGAGCGAGGCGTGTGTGAAGCGAACGACAAAAGTATCTGCGCGCTTTTTCCCGAACGGGCACCGTGAGCGAATACGTAAAGTTTTCGTGCGAACGCAAGGCTACCGAGAGCACTGAGTTCAGCGGTCTTGCTGAATTGAATGCATACCGGCGACGACTTCTCCCGCTGGGTCTGATCGGCATGGATTCAAATGGTGTTGGCTTCGGCAATCTGAGCATTAGGGACAACGCGACCGACAATTTTTATGTCACCGGCTCTGCAACCGGCGGAATACCAGAACTGACTCTGGCGGACTGCGCGAAAGTGGTGGCCTACGATTTCGAAAGAAACTGGCTTCAATATGAAGGTTCAACGATTCCTTCGTCGGAATCATTGACTCATGCTGCAATTTACGAATCGGATCCAAAGGCGGGAGCTGTTATTCATTGCCACGATTCGAAGTTGTGGGCAGCGCTTCTGAATCAAGCTCCGACAAGCTCGAAGACCATTGATTACGGCACGCCTCAGCTCGCGTGCGAAATAATGCGCCTCTTCAAGCAGAGCGAAGTGCGAACCAGAAAGATCCTTATCATGGCCGGACACGCGGCAGGCATTTTGACTTTCGGCAAGGATCTTGAAGAGGCATTTGCGGTCCTGATGCACGAACGGAAGAAAAGCATATGAGACAGGGTGAAATGGCAGACAGGCCGCCCGTTGCGTTGACAGTGATATGCGTGGACGTACGCTGAGTACGCGTGCACAAGAAACGTTCAGACCTGAATGATAATGCAGTTATTACTCGCCGAGCATTTCTTGGGACAACGCTTGCAACTGGAGCGGCGCTTGTTGCGGGAAGATCGGACGCGATTTTCGGAGCTGAGTCAACAACTACAACGAAAATGGCCATAAATCCCACTTGGAAATTGGAGGGCGACCTGACAGTCAACCGGCTTGGTTTTGGCGCGATGCGTATCACCGGGGAGGGCATTTGGGGTTGGCCGCCCGATCGGCAGAACGCGCTCAAAGTTCTCAGACGCGCGGTCGAGCTAGGTGTGAATTTGATCGATACAGCGGATGCGTACGGGCCGGAAACGAGCGAATTGCTTATCGCAGAAGCGCTTCATCCCTACCCGCAAGGTCTCGTTATAGCGACCAAAGGCGGCCTGACCCGCCCGGGCCCGGGCCAGTGGATGCCAAATGGGCGACCAGAACATCTAAAACAAGCTGTCGAAGGAAGCCTCAAGCGGCTGCGCCTCGAGCGAATCGATTTGTATCAATTGCACACGGTCGACTCCAGAGTCCCCATTGAGGACTCGCTGGGCGCGCTCAAGGAAATGCAGGATGCCGGAAAAATTCGGCACGTTGGACTTTCCAACGTGGACCCGGATGAAATCGCGCGGGCGCAGAAGGTGGTTCCGATCGTGAGTGTGCAGAACCGGTACAACATCGAGGATCGCAAATCAGAGAACGTGCTGGTCTATTGCGAGAAAAAGAATCTTGGCTTTCTGCCATGGTTTCCAATCGGAGGAGGCGGAGGTCTGAAATCTGAGAACCCGCTGAATGTGGCGGCAAAGGCCCACGCAGTCAGCGTTGTTCAGGTCGCGCTGGCGTGGCTCTTGGAACGATCGCCTGTGATGCTGCCGATCCCGGGAACCGGGTCCTTGGCGCACTTGGAACAAAACGTCGCTGCCGCAAAGCTGAAGTTAACTCCAGAAGAATGGAAGGCGATTAACGCCATTACTGGCTAAGCTAGCACGCTGGAAATCAGGGAGGGCACGGTGTCCCAAAAGGATCAGGAATGCAGGTCGGTGTAGGAGTAGGACTGAAAATTGGAAACGGAGTTGGGCTAGCGCCTCCACCTCCTCCACTGCCACCACCACCGCCGCTGCCCTCGTCACGCTCTTTTTTATAAGTGATGAAGAGCTTTGCGCCGACTACTGGCCTGATTCTCACGATAGCCGGGCCTGCAATTGTCACGCGATTACCAATTTCGGGAGCGTTCTGCGCGTTGCTGCCGGTGCTAAAATCAATTCGGGTCGCTGTGAGAACATTGGTGGTTCCACCATTTTCGGTGTCCCCCGGCAGAGTCACCTCAATAACGGCACGATCTGTGCCTCCGTCCTGCGTGAAATTCGTGATCTTCATGAAATGATCGCCAGGGACCGTGATTTCGAGAACCGAATCGTCGCTGGAGATGATCTTGCTTTTAAAAGGATTGGCGAAGGCAACTGCTGCTGCAACCAGCAAGCTGAGAGCCACGAGACATCGCAACGCGAGCATCTTCATAATTCAACAGATAAACACAATTTTTGTTTCGGCCACTGAAATCCGCAGTGGCACCAGGTCTATAAGGACACTACGGCGTGGTCGACGTAGAAGAACCATGCAGCGTTTCATTCAATTCCAGCAGCGGCCGTTCATCCACCGAGATAAGGCCGGCGCGCGGGGTATCGATGTCCGTAATTATTGCAATAACGATCGCGATGAGAATTGGAAAAACGAATCGTTCAAGAATCGAGTGACGCCCGGAAGTTCCCGCCGGATAACTGACAAGCCACACACCACAACCGGCCACGGATAACAATAGCAGCCAGACAGCGCCGGGCACGTGATTGCGTTTGGCGGCGACGCGCTTCGCCTCCAAGTCAATTGTTTCATTTAAGCTGGCGATGAAACTGGCGGTGATCGGAGACGGCCGCTCTGCGGCAGCGGCGACAGCCTCAGCCCACATACGGTCCTGAAGATCGGCAGTCCGTTTGCGCGTCGTTGCAAATTGATCCGAAAATTGCCCCAGACGATGCGCCTCGATCCGAAGCGGAACATACTCGCGCAGCAACTCGCCCACGTTTGCAGCATGTGGCTCAGATAACAGCTGCGCCCGGCGCGCAGTCGTGACGATGGAGTTTGCCTCTTCAACCAAAAGTTCGCGGCGAGCCTCGTGTCGTGTGCCTGCGAGAGCGAAACTGAATCCAAGCAACAATCCCAACAGAGCCAGCACTGCAGATCTCACGGTGCCGCTGTCCTTGTCCGCCTCCGATTTCTTCCGGCTGCTCGCAAATCCCATGCGCCATGCCAGCTCGGAAAGGCCAACCAGCAAAACCAGCAGAACTGCAAATACGACCCATTGGTTTAAAAAGAGCCGGCCAAATATTTGATCGAGCATTTGCGGTAATTATTTCTTTAGCGACGATGGCCGTTGGTCGCGCGTACGGATCA
>DATASP010000038.1:0-6957 GCA_036269155.1 Candidatus Udaeobacter sp. | reverse complement strand
ATCTTTGCCCTCGGATTTACTGCAATCGCGCTAGAGGTAGTCCTGTTGAATCTGCGTGCCTGGCAATTGCGGAAGCCCTTACGGCTGAATGCACGCGAAAGATTAATCACGCTCTATGAGGTGACGGGATGGGCCATCCCGGTTTGTGTTGGAATCATTTCGTTTGTTCTGGCCATGATCCTGCCGCGGGAGCTCATCGATTGGAGCGGCTGGGTTTACTTCTCGATGGCCGTTCTCGTTCCCCTGCACTCTGCCTATCGCAAGCGGAGGATCCATACTCTGGCGGACCTTCGACGAGCTACGAGATCAGCTGATATGAAAGCGTCGCATTAATTCCTGGCGTGCCTCCATCGCGTGCGCCGGGTTCATGCGACTGAGCAGTTTTTCCCGACGTTCTGGATCCATGGCTGCGAGTTCGCGCACCAGCTTGTCGCGCGTTTTCCATTTCGCGTATTTGCTCAACCCAATGCCGAGCGCAAGAAGCGCGGAGATGATCCAAACCGTGATGTCCGTTGTGGTCACGAGATGAATAAAGAATTGAAAACTGTTGGAGACAAACGACGGAAAAGAGTGCCGGTTGACGCTGCCAACCCGAAGAGGAGATTTCTCTTAATGGTGCACCGAGGAACTCTCGCCGTTTTGTGCAGTGGTGTTGTGCTCACTAGTGCACCTTTAGCGCTGGCTCAGGAGGCGACTTCGCCAAATCTCCCGGAACACATAGAGACCGGCGAGGCGACGCCACCGCCAAAGCTGAAAAAGAAAAAGAAGCAACGAAGCCGGGAAATCGCAGCCACTGCAACTACTGAAAAGCCAGCACCTGCGATCGAGCAGGCCGCTACAGCAGAAGAATCGACAATACCGGCTGCGCCAGCACAAAAGAAACATCGTATCAAAAGGCGGGCGCCCACTGTCGCGCAATCTGAGCCGACAAGCTTCTCGACTCCCGCCTCCTTGTCGTTATCGGCTGCCCAAGCCATGGCAGTGAGCGCTCCCTTGCCCGAGTATCCATACCAAGCAAAGCACGCCAATGTTACTGGAAGCGGGGTTTGCGTCATGATTGTCGACACTGCGAGCGGAAAGGTCACGAATGCGATGATGGCGCAAAGCACCGGTAACGCGATTCTTGATAAAGTGACCACCGAGACGTTTCGAAGATGGCGATTCAAAGCCGGAAGTGTTTCGCAAGTCCGAGTTCCGATCAGCTATGAATGAAATGGAATTCGCGTGTTTGGGAGGGAACGTACAATGTCCCGGGCATCGGCGCTCGCAGTTGCAGCGAACGCCAGAGAATGTGATCACGAACGATGTATGCCGTTGAGCTCGATCAATCAAAGCAGCTCCTGGTGATCAGCGCTGTGCAACGGGTCACAGCCGCGGAAGCAAAGCTGGCTGCGCAGCGCGTACGCGAGCTCCTGCAGGATGTTGTACCCGGTTTCCGCGTTCTGGCGGATTTCCGATGGTTGGACTCAATGGATTCGGCGTCGGCGCGTTACATCGCTCAAATCATGGATGCGCTAGCCAAAAAAGGGCTCGCCTCCGTGACACGCGTGATCCCGGATCCGCACAAGGATATTGGTCTCAATATTCTATCGCAATTCCATTACGGACCCGAAATCAAAATCGCGACGTTCGAGACACTCGCTGATGCAATGCAGAGCATCACGGCGGAGCGTTAGGTGTCACTCGACCTGGTTATGAGCTGCCTTGCCGCTTGAGCGTCGGCTTTGCGTGCGCTAGCATTTGCCGGGATGCTCGAGATGCTTCTGGGATGCCTCAAATGGGCCGCCGTCGGTTTCGTCGTGGCTTTTGCCCTGCTGAAACTGTTCGAGGCCAGCCACATTCATGACGATATTCCCAAGCCCGGTTTCAAAATACGGCAGACGAAGCGCGCAACATTCGTGTTATCGACGTTCGCAGCGGTGCTTTCAGGTTTAGTCTGGTTGTTGGTGCAGAAATTGGACTAAGCTGATGCTCTGCACGCCTCGGAAGATAAGCATCGTGCTTTTCTCGGCGGTTCGGCATCTGTGCCGAACCACTTGGCGAGCTGGAAGCATCGCCGGCCGAGTGAAGCAGGATGCTTCACTTCCGCGATCGCCCGGGCAACGTCGTCCCATGCAGCCTCCATGTGACGGATCAGGCCATATAGAACCCGCCGTTAACGTTCAAGACGTGGCCCGTTATGTATGAAGCCATCGGGGAGGCGAGGAAGAGCGCGGCGTTTACAATCTCACTTACATCGCCAAGGCGACCGAGCGGGATTTGTTTGATGAAGCTTTGCATCGCTTCGTCGGGCACGCCCTTACTCATTCCGACGTCGATAAAACCCGGAGCGATCGCATTCACCGTGATGTTTTGCCGCGCAAACTCGCGGGCAGAGACTTTGGTCAGCGCGATAATGCCCGCTTTGCTCGAAGAATAATTGACTTGTCCGAACAAACCCATCTGCCCGCTCACGGATGACATGTTGATGATCCGGCCGGCGTTGCGCAGGATCGCCGCGGCTTTCTGTGTAACAATAAATGTCCCGGTCAGATTCACGCGAATGACGCTCTCGAAATCGTTCAGTAACATTTTTTTAATGCTGCGATCGCTGATGATTCCGGAGTTGTTCACGAGAATGTCGAGCCCGCCGTGTCGATCTTGTATCTGCTTCATCATCGCCTCTACCTGCGCCGGCTGCGTCACATCGCACTCAATCACCAGCGGATTGTTGAGGTCCTTCGCCACGTTCGTCGCATCGGTTTTGTTTTGTCCCTGCGGATCGGCAACGTAATTCACCACGCATTGCGCACCGTGTTTCCCGAACGCTTTGATCATTTCAGCGCCGATCCCCCGAGAGCTGCCGGTGACCAGCACAATCTTGCCGGTGAAATCAAGTAAATCTTTCATTTACCGCTCAACATTTATTCTTGGAAAAGTGACGGACCACGAGCGCAATCGTCAGTCCAATCAAAATCATGTGAATGATCACCGCGGTCACATCTCTGGAAACGGAATGAATCTGAGCGGCACGACGATCCAATACATGAAAATGTAGACTGCAATTCCGTAAGCCAGTCCCGATACGACAGCGTGCCGGGTTAAAAAACTGAATTGCCGACTAGCGAGGTAAGACACGGAAGCCGCCGTAAACGCGATGAAGAAGTGAATCACGAGCCCCAGCCCAGCCGTCGCCATTCCTCCTTCGAATGAAGGGGCGCCGAGCAAACCACTAGCGATTCCTTGCAGCATTCGAATTGATCCCGTGCCTTTGAGTTCCGCGATTACAAACGCAGAGGTGATATCAAGAATTCCGGCGATCAGACCAGCGGATACAATAGCGTGGAGCGCTCGGGATTTTTCCATCGCGTTCTCGCTACTAGGCTAGAATGGCGTTGCCCGTCAAATGTTTACCGTTAGGCTTTTCCTCTCATGGTTGCTCCGATCCGCATCTTAACCGCTGTCCCGATTTGCGACGGACACGATAGCGCCATTAACACGATCAATCTGGAGTTCATCCGCCATGGCATCGAGGTGATTTATCTTGGCTACCATCGCTCGGTGGGCGACATCGTTCGCGCGGCCATCCAGGAGGACGTGTGCGCCATCGGCATCTCAAGTTACAACGGCGGCCATGTCGAGTTCTTCGCGGGCGTGGTCGATCTTTTGCGCAAGAAAGGCGCGGACGACATCAAGGTCTTCGGTGGCGGCGGCGGCACGATTACTCACGACGACGCAGCAAGCATGAAACGCAAAGGCGTGGACGAAGTCTTTTTCGCCGGCACCTCGCTCGATGAAATGGTCAAGTTTGTCCACCAACGCTATGGCAAACCGCGAACGAAACGGCCGCGGCCAAAATCGTCGGGCCAGGAGCTTGCACACAAGCTGACGGCGATTGAGGACGGCTATGCGAGCGGAAAAGGAAAGCGCTCAACGCTCAACACTCAACGCTCAACACTCAAGTCGAGAAAAACGCGCCGAACATCAAACATCAAACATCAAACATCAAAGGTAATTGGCTTCACCGGCCCGGGTGGCGCGGGCAAAACGACGCTGATTGATGAACTGGTACTGCGTTTTCTGAATCGAAATCCAAAGGGAAGAATCGCAATTTTGTCGCACGATCCAAGCGTAGTCGGCGAGGGCGCATTGCTGGGCGATCGCGCCACCATGATCAACTCGCAGAACGATCGCGTGTTCATGCGCAGTATGGCCACGCGTGGACAAGCCGGAGGCCTTTCACCCGCAACGCACGATTGCCTGGCGCTGCTCGCGCGTTCGGATTTCGATTATGTTATTATTGAGACCGTGGGCACGGGCCAGGAGGCGATGCCATTTCAGAAAGATGGACTCATTGATCTGACGGTCTTGGTGATGAATCCGGATTACGGCAGCCGGTTGCAGTTGCAAAAGATTGTGATGCTTGATCTGGCCGACGTCGTAGTGGTGAACAAAAGCGATCTTCAGCGCGCTCGCACAGCGCACACAGAAATCGAACAACGTCTCGAACAGAACCGGCAATCTCAGCAACTGGTTGACACTGTGGCAAAACGCCATCGCGATCCTGGCGTGGACAAATTGTTTGAGCTAATTTTGAAACAAGAATTACTAGGGCGCGACCACAGCCTGCCCGCCATGGCGGGTGCGCGCCGAAAGAAAGGATCAAGATGAGCAAGCTCGGAGAAGTCGTTGAATCGGTCGATAAGTACAACAAGTTTGTTCTCGACCAGGTGAAGCGCGCGCGCACCGATCAGAAGTTTGGGCGCGAACTGATGGGACGCTGGAACGATGTCAAAGCGAAAATTCCCGTGAGCCGTACGCCAACCGGGTTGCCATTGCCGCGGCTTGCATTGCCGGAAATCGATGAGCCAGGCGAGATCGCACGTTACATTTTTGGCGAAGGATTGCCCGGTGAGTTCCCATATCTGAACGCGGCCTATCGCGAGATGTACCTCGAACCGGTTCGAGAAATCGAAAGTTTTGAGAAGAACGCCGGCAAGATCGACAAGAAAATTCCGCAGGCAGAAGAGCCTACGCGTTTGTTCTCCGGACTAATGCTGGCCGAGGATACAAACGAGCGCTTTCATTATCTGACACAACACCAGCGAACGCATCGCCTTAGCACGGCATTTGATGGTCCGACTCTTTATGGCATCGACAGCGACGCAGATGGCGTGTTCGGCAAGATCGGCGAAGGCGGCGTAGCGATCGACACTGTGGAAGACATGGTGCGGCTCTACGACGGATTCGATCTTGGATCGCCGAATTTCTCCGCGTCGATGACGATCAGCGGCCCCGCGCCGATCATCATGGCGATGTACATTGCCGCGGCCAAGCGACGGTTCGGCCCGAAGGTTGTTTCGAAATTGCGCGGCACAATTCAGGCCGACATTTTCAAGGAAGTCCAGGCACAGAATGAAACGATTTTCCCGATCGAGCCGTCACTGCGTTTTCTCACCGACATGGTGGAGTTCACCACCGGTGAAATGCCGCGCTGGTATCCGATTTCCATCAGCGGCTATCACATCGGCGAAGCGGGCTCCACGCCGGTGCAGCAAGCCGCTTACACGCTCTCGAATGGATTTGCTTACGCGGAAATGTTCGCCGCGCGCGGAATCCCGATCGATCAATTCGGCCCGCGCCTCTCATTCTTCCTCGATTGCGGTCTCGACGTTGAATACATCGCGCTGGCACGCGTTTCCCGCCGAATCTGGGCGGTTGGAATGCGCGACGTGTTTGGCGCCGGACCGAAAGCGCAACTTTTCAAATTGCACACCCAAACCAGCGGGCGCTCCTTAATTGCCGCCGAATTCAAAAACAATCTCACGCGCACCGCCGCAGAATTGATCCTCGCTTACATGAACGCGACAAACTCGTGTCATTCGAACAGCGCCGACGAACCGTTCACCACGCCCAGTGAAGAATGGATTCGGCTTGCCGCGCACGGACAAGCGATCCTCCTGGAGGAGTCGGGCATTTTCAAACACACCATGAACATGTTGAGCGGGTCGCCCGGGATGAAGGCAGTTGAGCGTGCAGTAGAAACCGCGATCCTGGATGAGTTCCGCGAAATCGAGCGTCTCGGCGGCGTGTTGGCGGCGGTGGAAGAACGTTATCAGCGCAGCCAAATCCAAAATGCGGCGCATCGGTACGAACAACAAATCTACGATGGCACTCGTCCAATCATTGGGTTGAATCGCTATCGTGACGGCGACCAAGAAATTCCTGACGTGAAACTTGCGCGCACGCCGCGGGCGAAACAGCAATTGCAGGTCGATCGGCTTACGAAATTCAAAAAGAAAAACGCGGAAAAAGCCAAACCCGCGCTGGACAAACTCGCACAGGCCGTCGAGCACGGTGAAAACTTCTTCCCAACTCTGCTGGAAGCGGTGGAGGTTTGTTCGTTAGGTCAGATCACCGGTCGGTTGCAGGAAGTCGTCGGCCGCTTTCGCCCGATGGTGTAACACAAATGCTGTAGCGTGCGCTGTCCTTAGCGTAGTTGCTCCCTTCGCGCCGTCCGCTGAGGACAGCGGACGGTACAGCCGCCGCTTATGATCCACAAGCGTGCGACAATGCGCAGCTTCGAAATCCTTGCTGAGGACCAATGGCCCGCACAGCATACATCGGCACCAGCGGCTGGAATTATAAAAGCTGGCGGAATGGCTTCTACGGCGACACGCCGCAGAAACAATGGCTTAGGTTCTGCGCGGAACGTTTCACCGCCCTCGAAGTGAACGGCACCTTTTACAGGCTCCAGCAGAAAAGCACCTTTCAGAAATGGCGCGACGAGACGCCGAAGCATTTTGTATTCGCCATCAAAGGGCACCGTTACGTCACGCACAACAAAAAGCTGCTCGATGTAGAAGAAGCAGTGATTCGTTGTCGCGAATCGGCATCGCCCCTGGGCGAGCGGCTCGCCGCTGTGGTCTGGCAGCTTCCGGCATTTCTGAAGAAGAATTTCGGACGGCTCGAGCAGTT
>DATASP010000037.1:0-8020 GCA_036269155.1 Candidatus Udaeobacter sp. | reverse complement strand
TCTCTCAAATGCGCCTCACGCATATCGTCCATGCCAAGAATGCATTGGCTGAATGTAGCGGCGCGAACAAATGCAATCAAGAAACCTCATGCAACCGGATTTAGAGCAACCGTTCGAACTGAATCTTGCTTTATCTTCGCCGTTTCCTCAGAGTAGACAGGATTGCACTTAATCCGAGGAGGTTGAATGCCTGAAGAAAACCGCGAGGAAGAAACATCTGAATCGTTGAGCGGATTTGAGACATCGACGCGGCGCACGTTTTTATCGCGGTTAGGTATGGCTGGTTTGTTCGCCTCAGCCGGTCCAGTATTTGCCCAGCAGCCGCGCACCGATTCGAAACCGGCCGGTTCTTCTATGCCAAAAGACACGATTCCCATCAGCCTTAAGGTGAATGGGAAGAAGTACGATCTGCGCATCGACCCGCGCACGACGCTGCTTGATTGCCTGCGCGAACATTTGCATCTGACCGGATCGAAAAAAGGATGCGATCACGGTCAGTGCGGTGCATGCACGGTGCACATCAACGGCCGTCGCATGAATTCGTGCCTGATTTTTGCGGCCATGCACGAGGGCGATGAGATCACGACGATCGAAGGTCTCGGGCAGCCAGAAAATCTCAGTCCGATGCAGGCGGCATTTCTTTCTCACGATGCCTATCAATGTGGCTATTGCACGTCCGGCCAGATCATGTCGGCGACCGCGTTGTTGAAGGAACCGTGCGGACCGGATGACACAGACGTGAAGGAATACATGAGCGGCAACATTTGTCGTTGCGGGGCGTATGCGAACATCGTGTCCGCGATTCAGAGCGTGCGGCAAAACAAGGACAAACCGGCGTGAAAATCTTTCAACTCACGCGTGCCAACGATAACGCGCAGGCGATTGCTTCGGCGGCAAAAGCGAAGACGGCCCAACAGGGCGCGGACATTCGTTTCATCGCCGGCGGAACGACACTGATCGATTTGATGAAGCTCAACGTCGAGACGCCGCAAAAACTCGTCGATGTAAATCATCTGCCGCTCGGCAACATCGACAATCTTACCGATGGCGGCCTGTCGATCGGTGCGATGGTGCGAAATTCCGACCTCGCCCACCATCCGGTTGTGCAAAGAAATTATCGCGTTCTGTCGGAAGCGATCTTGAGCGGCGCAACGGTGCAGCTCCGCAACATGGCCACGACCGGCGGCAATTTATTACAACGAACGCGCTGCATGTACTTCCGCGACACGGCGATGCCATGCAACAAACGCGAGCCTGGATCCGGTTGCGCAGCGATCACAGGTGTTAATCGCGGCCTGGCCATTCTTGGAACAAGCGAACATTGCATCGCCAGCAATCCGTCAGACATGAACATCGCGTTGGCCGTGCTCGAAGCGACAATCCACATCCGCGGCCCGAAGGGCGAGCGCAGTGTGCCGCTCGGTGACTTTCATCTGCTTCCGGGAAACACACCGCATCGTGAAACGGTTTTGGAACCGGGTGACCTGATTACACATGTGACGTTGCCTGCTCCTGCGACGGGCAGTCGCTCGCTCTATCTCAAATTGCGCGATCGGGCCTCTTATGAATTTGCGCTCGCTTCGGCTGCCGTCGTTGTGACCACGGCGAGCGGAAAAATTACGCGCGCGCGCGTCGCGCTCGGCGGCGTCGGTACAAAGCCGTGGCGATCGCCTGAAGCCGAAGGCGAATTAACGAATCAATCAGCGAGCGAAGACGTTTTCAAGAGAGCAGCCGATGCAGCATTGCGCGACGCGAAACCGCAAAGTCAAAACGGATTCAAGATCGAGTTGGCGAAACGTTGCCTTGTGCACGCATTGAAACTCGTGACTCAACCCGCCTAACGAATCGATCGACTCATGCCCGAAAACACTCAAATGTCCGTGATCGGTAAACCGCAGGTGCGTATCGACGGTCCTTTCAAGGTCAGCGGCGCCGCGATGTACGCCACTGATCATAACTTTCCCGGAATGCTCTATGCAGTTGCCGTGGAGGCGACGATTGCCAACGGCAAAATTCAAAAGATCGACACGTCTGCAGCCGAAAAGATGCCGGGCGTTCGCGCGATTTTTCATCGGGCAAACATTGGAAAGATTTCCCGTTCTACTCCAGGTGAGGGCTTCGAAAAGATTTGTATCGAGCGACGCCCGCCATTCGAGGACGACCTGATTCGGTACTACGGTCAATACGTTGCGCTTGCCGTGGCGGACACTTTCGAAGCGGCCAAAGCTGCTGCGGATGTCGTGGGTGTTTCCTACGACAAGCAAAAGCCGAACGTCGAAACCGATCTTCAACCTGATGATGACCCGGAGGAGGTCGCCACGAGTTACGGACCGGTAAAGCGATTAGAAAGCGAGCGCGGCGATCCCGAAGCCGCTTTCGCTAACGCAGCGGTGAAAATTGATCAAACTTTCGTCACACCGTCCGAAACGCATAATCCGATTGAGTTGCAGGCGGCGACAGCAATATGGGACGGCGACAAATTAACCATCTACGAGGAATCACAGTCGATTTTCAACATGCGCGACGTGATCGCGCAGATGTTCGGTTTGTCGAAAGAGAACGTCCGCGTAATCACGAAGTTCGTTGGCTCCGGTTTCGGCAGCAAACTTTGGCCGTGGACTCATTGTCCGTTGGCCTGCGCGGCGGCGCGACAATTAGACAGACCAGTCAAGCTTGTGCTGAGTCGCAGGATGACGTTCCAATCGGCCGGCCATCGCGCGCGCACGCAACAGCGCATGCGACTCGGCGCCACGCCGGAAGGCAAGCTCGTGTCGCTCCAGCAGGATTACGTTTACGAAAGATCAATGCTCGATGGTTATCACGAGGACTGCGGCGAAGCGACGGCCTTCCATTACAGCGTGCCCAACCTTCGAGTAAAGTTCGGACGCGCCAAGCGCAACATCGGCACGCCGTCGGATATGCGCGGCCCCGGCGCTGTGCCCGGACTCTACGCCACCGAATCAGCCATGAACGAATTGGCCGATGCACTCAAAATGGATCCCGTGAAGTTGCGCGTGCTGAACGAACCGAAGATCGATGAGTCGTTAGGCATTCCGTTTTCATCGCGTCATTATCTCGAGTGTCTTGACTTAGGCGCAGAAAAATTCGGCTGGTCGAAGCGCAATCCCGAAATCGGTTCAATGAAACGGGATGGATTGATCCTCGGTTGGGGAATGGCCGGAGCTGCGTGGATTGCGGCGAGGTTCCCGGCTGAGGCAACTATTCAGCTTCGCGACGACGGCACGACCCGCGTCGCATGCGGGACTCAAGACATCGGAACCGGCACATACACCATTCTCGCGCAGCTCGCCGCGGAAAAAACTGGGGTGCCGCTCGACAAAGTTGAAGTGGCGCTGGGCGACACCACATTGCCTGAAGGGCCGACTTCAGGCGGTTCGATGGCGACTGCGTCGGTGATTCCGGCCGTTTCCGAAGCTGCGAGCAAAGCGATTAAGTCACTGTTAACGCTCGCAACAAAAACGTCCGGATCGCCCTTCGAAAACCGAAAGCCCGACGACCTTGCTTTCGAAAATGGACGCGTCTTTCTCAGGTCAAACGGAACCACGAGTGGTGTGCTGTTCGCCGATGTTCTAAAACGCGCCAACGTGCGACTCGTTAGTGGCAGCGGTAAATCCGAAGCAACATTCGGCAATCCAAAGCCCAAGTTCTCGTCGCATTCGTTCGGCTGTCATTTTGTCGAAGTCACGTGGCAGCCGGAGATCGCGCGACTGCGCGTCAATCGCGTCGTGACCGTCATCGACGCCGGACGGATTATTAATCCCCTGGCCGGACGGAATCAGATCGAGGGCGCAGTGGTAATGGGAATCGGCATGGCGTTGTTGGAGCACACCACTTACGACCTGCAAAACGGCGCGCCGATTAACAGCAATCTGGCCGATTACATGATGGCGGTGAACGCCGATGTCCCGCCGATCGATGTGCACTTTCTCGATTTTCCGGATACAAACCTGAACGAACTCGGCGCCCGCGGCATTGGCGAGATCGGACTTGCAGGCATCGCCGCTGCAATTACACACGCAACCTACCATGCGACCGGCGTGCGCGTCCGTGAACTGCCGATCACGATGGAAGATCTGCTGACTTCTTCGGTGCAGGCCTAACGAATGAAATCGCTGCAGCAGATCATTCAGCGCGTCGTTGAAAATCCAACGCGGCCGTGGGCACTTGCGACGCTGGTCCGGACGCAAGGTTCCACATATCGCAAACCGGGTGCGCGCATGCTTGTCGATCCTGATGGTGGAACGTTAGGCGTTCTCAGTGGCGGTTGCTTGGAAGAAGAGATTGGTCGTTATGGAAAAGACGTGATCGAGAACGGTTTGCCAGTGTTGCTCAAATTCGACACGAAGCGTCTCTATGGATGCGATGGCCAATTGAAGATTCTGTTGGAGCCGCTACCACCGGCGGAACCTGATGGCAATCTCATTACTGACATCGGGCGTTTGCTCAGCGATCGGAAGATTTGCCGTATCCGGGTATGCTTCGAAGGCGATGCCCTCGGCTCCAAACTGCTTGGCGTCGATACTCTCGTGGCAGAGCGGCAAGATATTTTAATAGATACGGTGCCGCTTCCCATTCGCCTGTTGCTTTTCGGTTCCGGTCCCGAAGTTGAACCGATCATTCAGTTGGCTGCCAATCTCGGCTGGGTTGTCGATCTTTTCAGTCACCCTTCACAACTGCCGGAAGATTTTCGCTTGGATGCGCAGACTGCCGCGCTGATTATGAATCACCATTTCGGGCGCGATCTGCTTGCGCTCGATCGGCTTTTGTCGCTGCAACTTTGCTACGTCGGGTTGCTCGGGCCGAGAAAGCGTCGCGCCGAATTACTCTCACGACTGAGCGAATATCGATCCGGCAGTTGGACAACCGCTCTTGGAAACCTGTTCGCGCCGGCCGGCTTGGATATTGGTAGCGAAACGCCGGAAGAAATCGCACTCGCAATTGTCTCGGAAGTCGCGGCGGTGCTGGCGAATCGTTGCGCTGGTTCTCTGCGCGATCGTACAATCGACATTCACACCACAAACGTTGTTGCCGCTGGTGGTGAAGCCGCCTAATTGAACCGCTCAAAATCCTCCGGCGTATCGATGTCGATCTTGCCTTCCGGGAAAGGCACAAGGTAGACTTTTTCCAGATGCTCTTGGATGAGGTGCTTCGCTCCGACGTCGCCTTTTAACGCGATAAGCTCGATGAAATGCTCCCTGCTAAATAGCGCCGGCACACCGTAATTCTCGGCGTAACTGGAAGCGATGATGGCACGGCTGGTTTTACGACGTGCCTTAATTAGCCCAGCAATAATTTCCCGCGTCACGAAAGGCTGATCGCACAGCATCAGAACGATCCCATCAACTCCCGGCGCAGCTGCAATCACGGCTTCAACGCCCACGCCCACGGAAGAGCTGATCCCCAATTTCCATTGCTCGTTCTTTGCTTCGATGACATCGAGTTCGCCCAAAACTCTTCGAGAAGCGTCTGCGTGTGCGCCTGTTACCACGACCACCGGGTGGCATCCTGCCTCGACCGCGCTCGAAGCAGCGCGCTTGAGTAATGCTTCGCCGCGAAATTCGAGCAGTTGTTTTGGCCGGCCCATTCTCTTCGAAGGACCTGCGGCGAGAACGATGGCAGCGACGTTGGCCGGACGATTCAAAGAAGAAATGGTCTGTTTCAGATGCGCTTCACGCATAGTGGGGATTTAAACAATGCATTATCCGCATCAGCAACCGCATGCCAACGTAATTCCGATGGAACACACATGCATCTCAACCGGACGAGTCAATGTTGAACGCGTAAGCGTTACTTCGCGCAAATCTTTGCAAGAAGTGTTGTCGAAGTTCGACGCTGCGGTCGGCCATCCCGATATTCAGGAATTCTGGAAGCGTATGGGCGCCGCAAAAACGAAGTCGGAAATGGAAAAGGTTGTTCAGTCAGTGCTTGGACCTTCCGGATTCATGGAGTTTGCCCGGTTCGATCACGGCGGAGTCGTGCACAAAGGAGAAACGGGCGACCATCCAAAGGTTTTTCGGCTCGTCATCGGCAATCCGCTGATCATGCGAGAAATGGTGAAACATGTGCCCGATGCCGGATCGTACGCGCCTGTTACAATTCTGATTGATGAGCGTCCGGATGGTGTTCACATTTCCTACGACAGAATGGCGAGTTTTCTCGCGCCTTATGAAAACGCGGAAGCTCTTAAAGTCGCCAAGGATCTGGATGCAAAGGTCGAGGCGCTGCTTGGCTCAATTACATGAGTCACATGAACTACGGCGGATTCGCGGGTAGAGATCTCTTGGAGCCAGGAGAGTAAATGAAAGCGATTCATCTGACTGCGTACGGGAACCCGGCTCAGAACTTAAAGCTGGCCGAACTTCCAGAGCCCAACGCGCCGTCCGCCGGTGAGGCTCTTGTGCGCATCGAGTATGCGCCGGTTGCCTACAGCGACCTCCTTTTAGCGAATGGAGTTTACCTCTTAAAACCGGAGCTACCGTCTGTCAGTGGAAACGAAGGTGCAGGGATCGTCGAGGCGGTCGGTCCGGGAAACACCAGCGTCAAGGTAGGCGATCGTGTGACGATCCCATTTGGAACATTCACCTGGTCTGAAAAGGTTCTGGCTCCAGCTCAAGGTCTTTTCGTCGTTCCTCCGTCAATCGATGCCAGAACGGCCTCAATCTTGAATATCAATCCGACGACGGCAGTTCTTCTCCTGAATGAATTTGTAAAGCTAAAGCCTAAAGCCTGGATCGTATTAAATGCGGCAAACTCCCAGATCGCGCGATGCCTGATCGCGGTTGCAAAATCGCGCGGCCTCAAGATCGCAGGCATCGTCAGAAGGGCCGAGCTGATCCCGGAAATTGAAACGTTAGGCGTTGATTTCGTTGGCGTCGAATCGCCGGAAATCTCAAAGCAAATTCAGACGGCTACCGACGGAATGCCAATATCTCTGGGTCTCGATGCTGTAGGCGGTCCGGCAACAGCGACAATAGCAAGCGTTTTGTCTCCACGGGCACATCTCGTCGTGTATGCGTGGCTGAGTGGTTCACCGATTCAGGTTGGACAAGGTGATCTCATTGCCAAGAGATTAAACATCCACGGGTTCTGGATGTATCACGAAGAGTACCTCCCCAAAATCCCAGCGGCACTGGCTGAGGCAGCAAAATTAGTCGCCTCGGGCAAATTAACTTTACCAATGACCGCGACCTACAAGCCGTCACAAATCAAGGAAGCAATCGAGCATTCCCAGCGCGGCGGCAAGATCCTATTGGATTTCAATCCCCCTAACTAAAAGCAATAGAAAGAAACAAATATGGCAACAAAACCAAGCATAGTATTCGCTCACGGACTTTGGGCCGACGGCTCGTGCTTCAGCAAGTTGATCCCGACGCTTCAAGCCGAGGGGCACGAAGTGATCGCGGCCCAAAACAGTCTCGACACCCTCAAAGGCGACGTCGCGGCAGTCCACAGAGCGCTCGGAGGGGTCAGCAGCCCGGCTATTCTCGTTGGTCATTCGTACGGCGGAACAGTCATTACAGCGGCCGGAACCGATGATCGTGTCGCCGGCTTGGTCTACATCTGCGCACTCGCGCCGGATGCCGACGAGACGTCGCAAAGCCAGCAGGATAAATTTCCACGAACAGACGTCTTCGGCCACATCGAAGTCCTAGAAGGTCGCGTGTGGCTGAAGCCAAGTGGCATCGCATGCTTCGCGGGGGATTTGCCAGAGCAGGAACAGAAACTTGTTTGGGCAACCCAAGGCCTGCCAGACGCGGACCTGTTCAACCAGAAGCTTGAAGGAACCGCGTGGAGATCGAAGCCGAGCTGGTACATCGTGGGCAAGAACGACCGCACTGTGCATCCGGATCTGGAACGTTTCGTGGCGAAACGAATGGGTGCGACCACGTATGAGGTGGACAGCAGCCATGTGCCTATGCTCTCCAAACCCGAATTCGTGATCGACGTAATCCGTACCGCCGCTAAATCGGTCAAGGCCTAAATGCCAGGCTATGCGTAG
>DATASP010000036.1:0-4657 GCA_036269155.1 Candidatus Udaeobacter sp. | reverse complement strand
TTTCTTCCGTGCGAGCTCTGCGAGCTTTACCAGAAGGGGAACCTCATCAATTCGTCCATTACGAATGCGCAACGAACCTTCGCCGGCTGAGTTTTCTAGCTTTGGATCTGTCCCCGTCCAGTGAAGGTCGCCGAAAGCGCTGCCCTTGAGACGCCCTTCCCATTCGGCTGGCAACCACGGGCGAATTGGCACCGCATTGAAGTTCCCTTTGAAATCGACGCTCCGATCCTTTCCGATTCCTGCGTTTGCCTGTGCATGAATGCTTTCTTCGCTACTCGAATTCGATGCAAGGTCGATGTCGTAAACCGTGATCAGTGTTTTGGTGATTAAAAGATGTGCGCTGCGGAGGTCTAGATCAGGAAACAAAGCCATCTTCAGCCTGCCGCTGGTGGCAACGTATTCAAAATCAGGTCCGTGAGGCGTAATGAGCAGTTGTGTATCGAAAAATCCGGCCTGCTCGCCGCGAAATCGCCAGGTTACGTTGGCGTGACCCGATTCAATCTTTTTCAGATAGACTCTTTTGGGCAAGAAAATGGCAAACCATGGCTTGGGTGCCACTGCTTCAGGATTGGCTTTGTAAACCTGAATCTCGACGTCGCCGGATTGCACGCGCACGTCGCTGAACCTCCACTGCCGCACAAAGACGCCCCACGGATCAAATGTTGCCGTGATGCTACGAGCATCGAGTGACTTCATCGCCTTCTTTCCATTCCGCGCTTCATAACTCTCGCTTTGCGCTGTGAATGTACTGGTGCGTCGGATCGGCGAGTAGCGGCACTCAACGAAATGCAAGCCTTTAGCTGTCTCGGCTTCCATCGCCTGACGAAATGAATCGCTCTCAATGTAGTGCGTCAGCAGCGGACTATGAAAAACGGCTACACAACCAGCGGCTGCGATTAGAAAAAAAATCGCAATCGCTCCCACGCAAATGAGCAGTTTCCTTCGCAAGAAGGGAAGATAACGAGTGAACTAAAATGACGAAACGACGAACGATCCGCGTCTTGTCATTCCTTCGTCATTCCAAGTTGCGCAAAGAGAAACGCGTAGATATCGGCCAATTGTTTGACTCGCTCGCTTAAGGCTGTGCCCTGGCCGTGGCCCGCGCTGGAGCTCGTCCGCAATAGAATTGGGTTCCCAGATTTGTTGGCTTCATCCAGGCGCGCAGTCATTTTGCGTGAGTGATATGGCGCAACCCGCCCGTCGTTGGCGCCGGTCATCATCAGGACCGAGGGATATTTAGTTCCATCGACAACGTGATGATACGGGGAGTAAGCGTAAAGCGCTTTGAATTGCTCTGGGTCTTTCACCGTGCCGAACTCGGTCACGTTGAACGCGCCGTTCGGCGCCAATTCGACTCGGAGCATGTCGTAAATTCCCACTGAAGAAACAACTGCGCGGAACAAATCAGGATGTTGCGTGATCATCACGCCCATCAAAAGGCCGCCATTGCTTCCACCTTGGATCGCCAGTTTTTCAGGGCGCGTGTACTTCTCTTTGATCAGGTATTCGGCAGCTGCCGTGAAATCGTCGAATACATTTTGCTTTTTCGTGAGATTGCCGGCCTTATGCCAGTCTTCACCGAACTCGCCACCGCCTCGAATATTCGCCACGACATAAACGCCGCCGCGATCGAACCATAGCCGCCGTGTAAAATCGAAATTCGGAGACATACTGATTCCGTAACCGCCATAGCCGTACAGCATCGTCGGGTTGCTCCCGTCCGGCTTCATCCCTTTTCGAAAAAGAATGTTGAGCGGAATTTTTGCGCCGTCTTTCGACGTGGCGAACTCGCGCCGCACTTCGATGTCGGCAAATGAAACAGGCGACGTGCTGCGCAGCGCCGTCTTTGCTGGCTCGGTTTTTCCATTGAGACACCGAAACCACGCCGCCGGCTCGGTGTAACTCACGTCCCGAAACAGGAGCGAGCCATCTTCGAGCGCGAGCATTTCCTGAACAGCCGAGATCTGTGGGATCGGGATGATCGTTGAATTTTTTCCATTCAGATCAAAACGCCGGATTTGAGAGGGCCCACCGAGCAGATCGTCCACGTAAAGGGTGTCGGTGCTCGGCACGATCCGCTCGATCACCGCTTCTCCAGCGGGAACGATCTCGGCCGCGTTCTTCAACTCCGGCGCGTCGAGCGGCAGGCGCAGAATCTTGCCGCGCGGCGCGCCCGCGCGTGAAATCAGGTAGAGCGCATCGTCGCGGCCGAGGCGCGCGATCTTAATCTGATCGCTGAATTGAGTGATCTGCTTCCACGTCCCGTCTGGCCCCAGCAGAAAATGCGCGAAATCCCCGCCATCACCATTTGCCACCGTCGCAAGAATGTATTTTCCGTCGCGCGATGCCTCGAGCGTGATCTCTGCGATTCGTGGAAAGTCTGCGCCGATCGAATACGTGTCCTCGCTATCCGGCGTACCGAGTTTGTGAAAATAAATCTGCTGATAGAAATTCAGATCAGCCTCAGGCCGCTCGCCTTTCCGCGGAAAGCGCGTGTAATAAATTCCGCTGCCATCGGCGTTCCAGGCGGCGCTGCCACCCGCCGTTGGATATTGGACGTTTGCAATTGTGTCTGGCAACGCTTTTCCCGTCGCCGTCTCGTAGAAATGAAGCGTACCGTCTTCGCTGCCGCCTTTGGAAAGCGACACGGCGACATCTTTCCCATCCAGGGACGGCACAAACCAATCAATCGCGGTCGTGCCTTTGACATCCAGCACGTTTGGGTCGAGCACGACTTTTTCTGACTTGAGATCGTCGGCCGACGTGAGCGTCACCAGAAGCGGTTGCTGTTTGGGCGGCTGGAATTTCATCGCGAACAAGATTCCCGGCCGCGAGACAAGCGAAGAATAGCTGGGCGAAGTTTTCGCGTACAACTCCGTCAATTGTTTTTCAATTGCCGCCCGGTCCGGTAATTCGTCGAGATATTGGCGGGTTCGTTGATTTTGCGCGTCCGACCACGACTTCACGTGTGGATCGTTATCGTTCTCGAGCCATTGATACGGATCTTCAACAGTGACGCCTTGGTATTTCGTAGAGACGGGTTTCTTTGGAGTCTCTGGCGCAGGTTCGGCAGCGCGCAGATCACCCAAGCCAACTCCAGCGACTGTAGCGACTATGAACAGGAAACGAGTCGCACTCATGAGTATGAGAAAAGCCTGGCGCGCGTTACTGCAAGATCGGTTACGCTAACGCGTAACTGGGATCGACGATGCCGGAGAAATCGCCGCATATTTTGGATCTTTGACCTGCTTGCGAATTGCTGCAAACAGCCTCTTGATTCCCGTCAGGCTCACATGATTCGCGATCAAGGATGGGATATAGCCACCAGTGTCGGTGTAAATGGAATAGGTGGCGCGAGTCTTGGTTATGCCCTCGGGCTCGAGCAGCCATTTACCTTCGCAAAGGTTTACCCGCACTACGCCTTTGGTTTCTGGCGGTCCGAGTTCATTCGCCGGCGACCAATGACTCATAAAAACGAGACCATCAGGCGCGCGCCGCGATTCCTTCCAGACCCGCAGCGTGTAATCGCGATCAGCGCAAACTTTTGGCGACAGTCGTTGGTATCCAACGATTGAATCGCCATCCTGTTTGATTAAGCGGCACTCGGTCACAGAGGGCATGAACTTTGGGTAGTTCTGGAAGTCATCGATCACCGCGCACACGGCATGAGTAGGCGCGTCAATCGGGCCGACAGCTTTGAACTCTTTGAGCGATGAACCTGGATGCGGGCGGCTGTAAATCTCAACATCTTTGTCGTGAACGGCCAGTTTCCAGTCGCCGTCCTTATTAGTCGACTGGTCCGCAGCGAAGACGGTTGGAAAACCAGCGAGAAAAAGCGACATCAGAGCGGGGACAATCCGCTGGGGCATCGGCGATAATACATCATTTCCTACGCATGGCCATGTTTGTTTGACTCAGGGCTCAACGTTTGAATGACCCAATCCAAATGCAAGCCCGCACGACTTGTTAAAAGAGTTAAAAACGTTACAAGAGTTACAAATGAGGAGCCGCCCGATTTATCGTTGTAACGATGTAACCCTTTAACGATTTAACGGGGCGAAGCCACATGAATCTACAGCCCACCATTCTCGTGGTTGATGACGAAAAGCATACGCGCGACGGCCTCCGGCGTCTGCTTGAGAACGATTACGACGTGTATGTCGCTGCCGACATCGCAGGCGCGATAGACGTAATCGAGCGAGAGCAGATCGATGTCCTTCTAACTGATCTGCGCCTCGGCAGCGAAGACGGAATGGCCCTGATCGATCGCGCCCTGAAAATGCCGCGACCTCCGATCTGCATCATGATGACGGCCTACGGCTCGGTGGATGTCGCAGTCGACGCTATGAAACGCGGCGCGTACGATTTTGTGACCAAACCGCTCAATCTGGACAAGGTCGAACTGCTGATCGCGCGCGCGGTGCAAGGCCGAAAGCTTGAGAAGGAGAATCGCGCGCTGCGGCAACAAGTGGACGAACGTTACGGGCTCGAAAACATTTGGGGCGACTCGGCGGCATTGCATGAAGTGCTCGACACGATCCGGCAGGTCGCGCCCTCCTCAGCCAACGTGCTTATCGAAGGCGAGAGCGGCACGGGGAAAGAGTTGGCTGCGCACGCCATTCATAATTTGAGTCGCAGGAACAAGGCCAAATTTGTG
>DATASP010000035.1:0-2858 GCA_036269155.1 Candidatus Udaeobacter sp. | reverse complement strand
CCTTTTTTCAACTTCTCTTCGTAACGCTTTGCCTCGATCTCCGGAATGCCGAGGCCGATCAAACCGCCAACGACACCGCCAGTCGCTGCTCCGACTGCTGCCCCGCTAAGCGCCGCCATAATTGGACCCGCGGCGATAAGTGGACCGACGCCGGGAATTGCCAACGCGCCAATTCCTGCTAGCAACCCGATTACGCCGCCGGTGGCGCCGCCAGTAGCTGCACCAGTCGTCGCACCCTCTGGCGCCTTTGTCGCTTTAACGTGACCAACGTCACGCGTGCCGCCTGTGTTAGGCATGAGCACTGAAATTTCCGAGGCTGCGAAACCTTGAGCCTGGAGCTGCTCCACAATTCGCTCAGCCTGGCCGAGTGTAGTTGCAATACCAAATACTGATTTAGACATGATAATTTCCTTTCGTTTGTTTGAGGTTATTTGTTGCTTACTTCGAGCTGATCGTCGATCTGTGCGCTGCCAGCGGCTGATCTCGCAAGCTGATCGATTCTTGCTTTCTCCTGCGCAGTCTTCACGGGTCCGCGAAGCGTAACGTGGCCGTTGACAGTAATGACTTTGATGTTCTTCGCAGTCGCTGAAAGGCCGCTATCTTTCATTAACGACTGCCGGATAGCCTGCGTGATTTTTAAATCCGCAGAACTGTTTGACTGGTCGCCGGAAGTCTTTGTTTCACCGGAGCGATCGCGCTCGTTTATTGCCGTGTTATCAGGTGCCACCTTTTTATCATCGGCGGCTAATGCCACCAGGGTAAACACGCTGAGATAAATTACAGCTAGTAAAGTTCGTTTCATAAGTTTGTTAAGTTTGAAGTTGTAGAATGTCGGTCATTGATCGCAACCGTCATTCCGAGTGGTTGTATTTTCTTTATTGTTTTAGTCAGAACGTATTTCGTTTGTCCTTGCTCGCACTTAGGTCCCTAGAAAAAAACATTCGGCCACAAAACCTATGTGCAACCTCGCAGCAGAAAGATCAGGAGCAAAATCGGAATGGGAATTCCCAAAAGCCAAAGTAAAATGTATCCAGTCGCTCCCGCTTGTTTGATTCGATTCGTTAAACGCATCTCAATATCCTTTCTTAATGTTATCGGTTTAAACGTTCGTGTACGCACTACTGGTCCTGTGATTGCTAAACTCGACGATCAGGGCAATGGATGATTGTCTTATGAGACAAAAACTTAGAGTAACACAGACTTATTACCTCGCCTATGATTTGGGTAAGGTGCAAACAATCGACTTGTGAGGATCTACACTCGGTAATAAGCCTTCTGTGAAGATGCACGATAAATGCTATTGAAGCCGCCATTGTTACCGATGGAAGCTCGTTCAGTCGAGGAAATTCCGATTGACGACGGGTGGCAATATGAGCCGAAGTGGGATGGCTTTCGCTGCATCGTATTTCGTGACGACGAGCAGGTTTACTTGCAATCAAAGAATGGCCAACCGCTCGCGCGCTATTTTCCCGATGTGGCTGCAGCTCTCACGCGATTGCCAGACCAGCGATTTGTTCTCGATGGCGAGCTCGTTGTTCCCGTGAACGGCGCACTTTCCTTCGATGAATTGCAACTCCGTTTGCACCCCGCTGCAAGTCGCGTTCAGAAACTGGCTAAAGCTCATCCAGCGACCTACATCGTTTTCGATCTGCTGGCGCAAAACGGGCAACGCCATTTGCAGCGAACACTGGGTGAACGCCGGCAATTTCTCGAAGACTTCGCGCGTTCCAATTTCAGGTCGGCCAAAAATGTCCGGCTTTCTCCGGCCACGACTGACCTCCGACTCGCGAATAAATGGTTCAAAAGAACCGGCGGCGATCTTGATGGAATCATCGCGAAGCGTCTCGATGCTGCCTACGCTTCGGGCGAGCGCACGGCAGCGGTCAAGGTGAAGCAAATTCGCACAGCCGATTGCGTTGTCGGCGGATTTCGATACGCACGCGGCGCACGCGTGATCGGTTCTCTTTTACTCGGCCTCTACGGTGACGATGGCTTGCTCCACCATGTTGGATTCACGTCCGCTTTCACCAAATTAGAGCGACGCGATTTAACGAAACGATTTGAAGCACTAAGAAAAACACCTGGCTTCACTGGCAACGCGCCCGGAGGCCCCAGCCGCTGGAGCACGGACCGCACCGGCGAATGGGAACCAGTCGCTCCACGAGTGGTCATCGAAGTTGCGTACGACCATTTCACCGGCGGCCGGTTTCGGCACGGCACAAAATTTCTTCGATGGCGCCCCGACAAAAACCCTCGCCAGTGCACGATGGATCAAGTCGAGCATCGCGAAGGCAAATCGCTCGCACTCTTGCGACGGTAGAATTGCGGACTCGTGTCCGAGAAACGAGAACGGACTTTGAAAGCGCAAAAGGAGTGCGGATATCTCCCCGCTCCTGATCTGGCACGGAGCCGCACACAAAAAAAGTTCATTACTCGCGCGTTCTGAGCTTTTTATGCAACCAAACATCCTGTAGAACTCGATCAGGAACTAACAACCTATGAACAAATACGTATTGTGTTTAATCGGCGCCGTCATCGGCATGGCGTTTATCGCTTCTTCTTGCCAACAGCAGGGGACGAAGGCGACCACGACTACAGCAGCAGCGGCTCAACCGTCACCCACTCCAACGCGCAGCAGGCATCACAAGACGACTGCTGGCTCGGTACACAGGCCTGCTAAGCCCTCACCGTCTGCTGCAGAGTCGCCTGCCGCTGCAGAGTCGCCTGCGCCGACGCCGTAAAGGAGCGAGATGCCGTAAGTTGGGGGTGGCGACGGGAGCCAACGCTTGCGGATAGCTAGCCGCTCGGCTAGTCAATGGAAGTTTTTGCTCCTGACGGTTTTCAGGCGTGCCATGGCC
>DATASP010000034.1:0-7909 GCA_036269155.1 Candidatus Udaeobacter sp. | reverse complement strand
CTGATTGGTTGGCAGCTCTGGATTGGGTCTTCGATCGCTATCAGGAAATTCGGTTTTCATTTCCTCGTTACATCAACCTGGGATCCGGTCGCGGAGCAATTCGGCGCGCTGCCTTTCATTTACGGAACGCTCGTTTCTTCTCTAATCGCACTATTGATCGCGGTGCCCTTGAGCATCGCAACAGCAGCGTATCTGACGGAGCTTGCTCCGCTCTGGATTCGGCAGCCGCTCGTGTCTTTGATCGAAATGTTGGCAGCGATCCCGAGTGTCATCCTCGGACTCTGGGGCATTTTCGTGATGATTCCATGGCTGCGCGATTACCCCTTCCCATGGCTTAAACGACTCTTTGGTTGGACGCCGTTCTTCAGCGGGCCGATCTACGGGCCGTGTATGCTCGCGGGCGGCATTATTATCGCAGTGATGATTTTGCCGATCATCACGTCGATCTCGCGAGAGATTCTGCGCAGCGTACCGAATCTGCAACGGGAAGCTGCCTACGGTCTGGGAGCGACGCGATGGGAAGCGACGCGCATCGCGGTTCTCAGTTATGCCAAGAAAGGGTTGTTCGGGGCGGTGATTTTGGGCCTGGGACGCGCGCTTGGGGAAACGATGGCTGTAACGATGGTGATCGGAAACACGCCGCAAATCGCTGCGTCGCTATTCAAGCCGGGATATACGCTGGCCAGCGTGCTTGCCAATGAATTCACTGAAGCGACGACCGATATGTATCTTCAGGCTTTATTCGAAATCGGGCTGGTTCTGTTTGGAATAACGATCCTGGTGAACCTTCTCGCTCAATTGCTTTTGCGGACCATCACCACCACTTCGACCACTCGCGCGGTGCAGTAACCACGTCTATGAGACGATCAGACAACCATACCTGGCGGAAAATCAAAAGCGGGCTCGCGTCGGCAATCGCCTTCATCTCGGCCGTTCTTGTGATCACGCCGCTGGGTCTGGTCTTTTTTCATCTTCTCGTCAATGGGGCCAGTTCGGTGAACTGGGATTTTTTCACGAAATTACCAGCGCCGGTCGGAGCAATTGGCGGCGGCATGGCGAATGCGATCGTCGGTTCGCTGGAGTTACTCGCTCTTGCCGGTGCGATCGGAATACCAATCGGTGTGTTGGGCGGAGTTTACCTCGCGGAATACGGGTCAGCTCGCATCAATTCGGTCCTGCGTTTTTTAGCCGACGTACTCAATGGCGTTCCATCAATCACCTGGGGAGTGGTCGTATATGGTCTGGTGGTTTTGCAATTCAAGGGGTTCTCGGCTTACGCCGGCGGTCTTGCGCTCGGCCTGATCATGATCCCGCTAATCTTGCGGACCACTGAGGAAGTTGTTCTGCTTGTGCCAAACGGATATCGCGAGGCTGCGCTCGCGCTCGGCGTCAGCCGCTGGAAGACGATCGTCCACATTGTGATGAAAACCGCCTCCAAGGGAATCATCACCGGGATCCTGCTGGCGCTCGCTCGCGTCGGTGGTGAAACGGCGCCACTTCTCTTTACCGCTTTTGGCAATCGTTTCTGGAACCACAGCCTCAGTCAACCGATCGCCGCGCTTCCGTTGCAAATTTTTACCTACGCAATTTCCCCCTATGACGACTGGCATCGTCAGGCTTGGGCCGGCGCGTTAGTGCTCGTGACGGGGATTTTTTGCGTTAATGTATTGGTAAGAATCCTCACTCGCGGTCGGGCAGCGTCGGTTGTTTAGAACAATTCGCGAATGGATAATTTAATTATGGCAACACCCGAACAAAGGGTTACGGAGCGCGTCGAGAGTTCTGCCCAGCCGTCCGCCAGCAGTGAGCCCGCCCCAAAGCTAACTTTTGAAGCGAAGAATGTGTCGATCTGGTACGGGGAGAAGCGGGCCATCGACGACGTGAGCCTCAACATCGCTTCCAATGCCGTGACAGCGATCATTGGGCCAAGCGGTTGCGGAAAATCGACGTTTCTCCGGGCCCTCAATCGCATGCATGAACTGGTGCCAAAGACGCGGATGGAAGGGAGAGTCCTTCTTCATGGCGAGGATCTCTATTCCAAAACCGTTGATCCGGCGATTGTTCGGCGCCGAGTTGGCATGATCTTCCAAAAATCGAATCCGTTTCCGACGATGACGATTGGCGAAAATGTGATCGTTGGCTTGCGCTTGAACGGAGTGCGCAACCAAAAATTTCTCAATGAGCGTCTGGAAAAATCGCTGCGTATGGCCGCACTTTGGGACGAGGTGAAAGATGATTTGCACAAATCCGGAACAAGCCTTTCCGGTGGGCAACAGCAACGACTCTGCATTGCGCGCGCACTCGCCGTAGAGCCGGAAGTAATTTTGATGGATGAACCGTGTTCTGCGCTTGATCCGATCGCTACGGCGAAGATCGAAGAATTGATCTACGAACTCAAGGCCCAATACACAATCGTCACTGTGACGCACAATATGCAACAGGCCGGCCGTATCTCCGATTACACCGCTTTCTTCTATCTCGGAAAACTGATCGAGTTTGGACCCACGACAACGATTTTCACAAATCCAACTGAACGACAGACGGAAGATTATATTACTGGCCGATTTGGATAGTTGTAGCCGTCGCCCTGTGGGCGACGCGCGCGTGTCCCACAGGGACGCGGCTACAGTGAGTCGCCCAACATGAGCAGGAGTAGGAATAAGAGCATGAGCAGGAGCTGATATTCAACATGGTTACACCAAAGCATATTCTTGGGACGTTCGACGAAGCGCTCGCTTCGCTGCGCAATAATGTGTTGATGATGTCCAGCCTCACCGAGCGCAGTTTAGAACGGGCGATGAAAGGCTTGTTCGATCGCGATGACGATCTTTGCGCAAATGCGATCGCCGACGATGAAGAGATCGACCAGCTGGAGATGCAGATCGATAAGGATGGCGTGGCAATTTTGCTGCGGTTTCAGCCCGTAGCCTCCGATCTGCGGCGGGTCGTTGCCGCAATGAAACTTTCATCGAATCTGGAGCGTATGGCGGACCAGGCAACGACGATCGCGCGACGCGCCCGGAAATTGAATCAGCATCCACCGTTGCCTGAAGTCGAATTAATCAAGCCGCTGTATGAGCAAGCCATGTCGATGTTTAAGGACAGCGTTGATGCCTTCGTGCGGGAGGATGTCGATCTTGGGCGTGCGATCGTTCCGCGCGACGAAAAACTGGACGAATTAAACCATGAAGCCAGTCGCACATTGATCGAGCGCATGGCGAACGACCGGGAACAGTTGCGGGGTTACTTGAACCTGATTTTTATTGGCCGCTGCCTCGAACGCGTGGGCGATCATGCCACCAACATTGCCGAGGACGCCGTTTACGCCGCCGCCGCGGAAGACATCAGGCATCAGACTGCCGCGGCCTCCGTCTGAACGAGGGGCGTTGCGTATGCGCAGTTGATTGCCGATGTTGAAAGATGCCGGAAGCCACTGCTGCTCGAACCGAAGAGGAAAACAGCGCGGTTGCCGCTCCGGAGGTCGTACAAACTGCGCATGAGCGTTTTGGCGATCCGAAAAATTTCATCAACCGCGAGCTGAGCTGGCTCGAGTTCAACCGTCGCGTTCTCGAAGAAGCACAGGATCAGAGGCAACCGCTCATCGAGCGCGTCAAGTTTCTCACGATTGTCAGCTCGAATCTGGACGAGTTTTTCGAAATTCGGGTCGCCGGAATCAAACAGCAGATCGAGAGCGAGACGAGTGACGTTGGTCCTGACGGGTTGAGCCCCACAGAGGTATTCGATCGGATCCAGAAAACAGTGCGCCAACTGGTGGCGACCCAATGTGCACTTTGGAAGAATGAGTTGCAGCCGGAGCTGGCGAACAAAGGGATCTACGTCCGCGAAATCGGGGAGTTACCTGCGAAACGGGCAGCGTGGGCGCATCGTTATTTTCAAGAGGAAGTTTTTCCAATGCTGACGCCGCTGGCAGTGGACGCCAGTCATCCGTTCCCGCATCTGTTGAACCGCAGTCACAATTTACTCGTTCGCGCAAAGGCCGGGCGCCGTGGCGAGCCGCTGCATGCGATCGTGCAGGTGCCGCGGGTGGTGCCGCGATTGATCCTGTTGCCTCGGGGCAAAGGCGTGGACGAACCTTGGGAGTATATCTATCTCGCCTCACTCATTAAACAGCATATCGGCGAATTGTTTCCAGGTTTGATCCTGGACGAGGTGCACGCGTTTCGAGTCACGCGTAACAGCGACCTATACATCGACGATGAGGAAGCGGAAAATCTTTTGCGCACAATTGAACAGGAACTGCGGCGCTCGAGCCGCGGCGATGCTGTCCGCCTCGAAGTTGAAGCCGATTGTCCAAAGGATTTTCTCGAATTGTTGTTGCGGTTCTTTGAGCTGACAGAGGCAGACGCTTACAAACTCGACGGCCCGCTTTCCATGACGCATCTCATGCCGCTCGTGACGAATGATGCGTTCGGGAAATTAAAGGACCGCCCATTCCAGCCGGCGCGCGACCCGGCTCTCCCGCCGCATGTAGATTTTTTTGAAGTGTTACGACGGCAGGACGTGCTGTTGCATCATCCTTACGACAGCTTTGATCAAGTCGTCGAATTCATCGAGAAGGCGGCAACCGACCCGCAAGTGCTGGCGATCAAGATCACTCTCTATCGTACCAGCGGCGATTCGCCTATCGTTGAGGCGCTGATTGATGCGGCGAAGGCAGGAAAACAAGTCACCGCGATCGTGGAACTGCGCGCCCGCTTCGATGAGGCGATGAATATCCAATGGGCGCGGCGGCTCGAAGAAGCCGGCGCCCACGTTATCTATGGCGTGGTCGGCTTGAAAACGCACTGCAAAGCGCTGCTTATCGTCAGGCGCGATGCCGATCGGCTCCGGCATTATGTCCATCTCGGGACAGGCAATTATCACTCCCGTACCGCCCGTATTTACACAGACTTCAGTCTGCTTACCAGCGAACCACAGTTGACGGAGGAAGTGGCGACCGTGTTTAACACGCTGACCGGTCTTGCCGGTTATCCCGGTCTGAAAAAATTGATGGTCGCCCCGTTCGACATGCACAGCCGGCTCATCCAGTGCATCGAGCGCGAGCGCGATAACGCCCGTGCGGGCAAACCGGCGCGCATCGTCGCCAAACTGAATGCATTGGTCGATCAAGAGCTGATCGAAAAACTGTATGAGGCTTCATGCGCTGAGGTGACGATCGATCTTATCGTGCGTGGAATTTGTTGTCTGCGTCCGAAAATCCCCGGACTGAGCGAGAACATCCGCGTCATCAGCATCGTCGGCCGATTTCTGGAACACAGCCGCATCTACAATTTCGAAAACTCTGGAGATCCGTCGGTTTACCTTTCCAGCGCGGATTGGATGCCGCGCAATTTCTTCCGCCGGATTGAAGTGGCGTTTCCAATCGAAACGCCTGCGCTCCGCGATCAGATTATCAATGACGTGATTCCAACTTTTCTGCACGATCGCGTGAAGGCCCGCGAGTTACAGCCGGACGGCACCTACCGGCGCTTGCAACCGGAAGGTCCGGAGCCGCGCCGACAGGCACAGTGGCAATTTCGCGAAGTGTCGCGCGAGCGCACAAAAAAGCTCACCGGATCGAAGAAAAAAGCGCGCGCGGACAAATTAATTCCGATCAGCGTGGTGCACCAGGAGTCGGCCGCGGCGGTGCCAACGTCGGAGAAGCCGTTCACCCCGTGAGATTCGACACAATATCGAAGACACAATCGCACTCGCGATCATCTCACGGGGCGAAGAAAAGAATTCTCGCCATCGACGTGGGCGGCTCGAACGTGAAGTTGATGACTTCCCGTTGGGAAAAACAAAAATTCAAATCCGGTCCGGACCTGACGCCACGCGAAATGGTGGCTCAAATGAAACCGCTGCTGAAGGATTGGAGCTTCGACGCCGTCTCGATGGGATTTCCAGCACCGGTCCGCAACGGTCGCATCCTGAGCGAACCCAAACATCTGGGTCCCGGATGGACGCGCTTCAATTTTGAGAAGTCCCTGGGCAAACCCATCCGGATCATTAACGATGCAGCCATGCAAGCCCTCGGCAGTTTCCACGGCGGGCGGATGTTATTCCTTGGGCTCGGCACCGGGCTGGGATCAACATTGATTTGGGAGACGAACGTCCTCTCGTTGGAACTCGGCGATCTCCCTTATGGCAATGGCGATATCATCGAGGATTACCTTGGCAAATCGGGAATGAAAAAGCTCGGTGAAAAAGAATGGAAACGCGAAGTCCTTCGCGCGGTGTTGTTGTTAAAGAAGTCGCTTATTGCCGATTATGTCGTCCTTGGCGGCGGGAGTGCGAAGAAGTTCGACCAACTGCCGAACGGAATTGAGTTGGGGCACAACCGAAACGCTTTCCTCGGTGGCGTTCGCCTCTGGCAAACCGATCCGCGAACGCGCCGAGCGAAGTGGCGGATAATGTAGAGTGGTTAAAATGTCAAAAAGGTTACAACGTCACATTGCAGCAGCCTCATCTCTCTCCCATTTTAACTTTGAAACTCATTTAACTTTGTAACCATTCTTCACATGCAACTTTATTTCCTTCGTCATGGCGAGGCCGATTGGCCGGATTGGAAGAAATCTGATGATGAGCGTCCGTTGACCGATTTTGGTAAAAAAGAAGTGCGCGACGTGGCAAAATTTCTCGCACGGCTCAAGGTGCGACCGGATTTGATCGTCACCAGCCCGTTACCACGTGCAGCGCAAACTGCTGAGATCGCAGCCGATTATTTGAAACCGAAATTGCGGAAGGACGAATTGCTCGCGCCCGGGTTTGGAATGAGCGAGTTGGGGACTATCCTCAAGCGACATCGCTCAAAAGCTTTGATGCTGGTCGGTCATGAACCGGACTTTACCAACGTGATTTCGGGATTGACTGGCGCTTCGATCAAGCTTTCGAAAGCAGGCGTCGCCTTGCTCGAAGTCGATCCTGAGTCTCAAGAAGGAAGACTTCTCTGGCTTTTCCCGCCAAAGTTTGCGCGAAAATCTAAGTGACGAGCGCTTCCGCCAGCGAGTGCGCTGATTTGCTTTCCCACTCCTGGAGCCAGCTCGTAACCCGAGAGCCGAAATCGCGCGGACGCTCGGCGAAAAAGTGTTGAGCCAGCTCCGCCGCGCCACGCTGCAAATCGCTCTGGCTGACTTCAATAATTGCAAGCAACTTGTGACCTTGGCGCTGCCACTGCGATTTACCGTGTTCGTTCCGCAATCTTGCGCCAAGAAAACTCAAATCGTGCGCACGACCCAGCAGATCGGCCAGCGAACGCAGGTCGTCGGCCAGACTTTTTAAGACGACTGGATTAACCGGCCGGAGAATACGTAATTGGTACCAAAGTGTTTTCGCCCTGGTTCTAAACGCATGAAAATTTTCGGCGCTCGGATTCGCTGTTGCTTCCGCCAACGCTTGCCTGGCCCGCTTGTAGCTTGCCTGCACCGCACCACTGAGCTGTTTGCAGTTGAATTGGTCTAGCGTCCAGTGATTAAGGGCCGAGGCCGCCTGCTCCAACGTTGGAACCGCCTGTGATTGCCACTCCGCGAATGCGGCCATGAAATTTTCCAGTTCCAGCATGAGCATTACCTCGAGTTTTTGGTAGGCGCCTCGGCCATTGCGTTGCGTGACTTCTTGAAGCTGCCTGACTGTTTGCAAACGCACTTCGGCATCGCGGATGTCCGAAGTAAGCCGCCCGACATCGCGTAGACAACGGTTTTGTTCCCGAAAGAGACCGCGTCCGATCTCCTTGCGCACCAGTCGCAGCGCCGCGCGCGCTTTCTTCAAATGCTTTCGCATTTCGTGCACTGGCGTGTCGTCGGTTTTGACTTCGTCTTTGGCAATGCAAATCGCGGCCTCGATTTGTTTACGGCAAATCCGGCTAAGATTGTCGCCGAGCGTTTCGCCGTTCGTTAATTGGTAGCTCATC
>DATASP010000033.1:0-4467 GCA_036269155.1 Candidatus Udaeobacter sp. | reverse complement strand
AGCGCCTCTTTTTTTGTCGGCTCATCCATCCAGTCGAGCGTCTTGATTCGATCGGCCAGCGCTTCCTTCAAATTGTTCACGAGCTCAAGCGCGCGCGCCTTTGCTTCCGGTGGAAAGTTGAATCCGACATACAATTTGCCGAGCGCTTCGCCGATTTCGTCGTCTTCGGTAGCGATTACACGTTTCCAGCGCGGCTTGTTCTGCTGCGTGCCGCGTAGCGTGCGCTCGTTAAAGTCGAATTCTTCGTCGACGAAATCCTTGGAAAGATATGGCGCGGTCGCACTAATCAGGTGCCAGCGCAGGTACGCCTTCCAATCATCGATCGGCGTCGATTTAAACACATCGTTGGCAGCTTTGAAAAACTCCGGCTGATGCACGTTGATGTCGCCGGGCTCGAGCAGGTTGATCTTATTGAAGTAATCGCTCCAATTCCACTCCGGCGTGAGGTCCTGCAGCTGGCGCACACCCATCTTGTTGTAGTTTTTGATCGGGTCGCGCAATTGCACGCGTGTGCGAGACGCTTCAGCCAGTTTCGTCTCCAGCGCCATAATCCTTTTCGCATCGTCAGCGGCTTTCTGGGCTGGCTCGCCCAAGAGCGTCAGCATCTTTGTCACATGCGCGATGTACTTCTCGCGCTTCTGCTTCATGTCGGGGTCCTGCTTGGTGTAGTAATCGCGATCGGGCATGCTGAGACCACCTTGCACGGCCTGCGCAATGTCACGCGTGCTGTCCTTCGAATCCTGACCGGAGCCAAAATTGAAAAACGCGTTTATCCCGATGCTGTGCAGACGCCCGATCTCGTTAAGCACGTCCTGCCGATCTTTCATCGCCTCGATTCGGCCGAGTTCTTCCTCGAGCGGCTTGGTCCGCATCGCCTCGATCGACTGTTCGTCCATTCCGCTGGCGTAATAATCGCCGACTTTCTGTGTTTCCGGCGCGAGCTTCGGATCGACCTGTATCTGCGATGCCTTGTCGGCAATCGTGTGCAGCGCGTCGTTGTTGCGCTCGATCAGCTCATTGAAGGCGCCCCACCGGGAATACTCTGGTGGAATCTCGGTTCGCTTGATCCATGCGCCGGTGGCGTAGCGGAAGAAATCGTCACCGGGCTTCACCGACGTATCCATATTTTTCGGATCGATGGGCGGCGAATTTTGTGCGATCTGCGGCTGTGGCTCAGCGCGCAATGCAAATGGCGCGATAATTGAAATAAGAATGACTGTGAATGATTTCATTATGTAATAAGCAGGTGAACAACTGTGACGCTAACGGGGATTAGACCGTCCAGACGCAGTTCCGTTGAAGCACGCAAGTTGTAGGGCAAGCGCATCGCTTGCCAGGTAAATAGGGCAACCGAAGCGGTCGCCCTACAGTTGCTCGATCACGTAGCCGCGCTTTTGCAGCAATGAAATCACACTGTGCGGCCCGGAGAAATGAAGCGCGCCCGCGACAATCGCTGTCGGTTTACCACTCTTTAATTCGGCCTCGATTCGCGGAATCCATTTAACGTTTCGGTTATCCACAAGACGAGCCGCAATGCTCGGCGCATCTTTGCGCAATCGCGCGTCGCCCGCCCAAAGCGCGTCGGTGTCGCCGCGCCGCCAGGCCTTGTACATCCTGGTGAATTCCTTTTCTCCACCGTCCGGCTGAGTAAGCGCGTCTCGCAGCATGAATTCGCCGTCGCGATCTGACATGCCACCAAGAACCGACACATGTTCGTCAACCGATTCGAGTCCCGCAATTTCTTTTCCCACCACCTTCGCGTGGTCCACGAAATAATTGTCAAGACCGCGGGAGGCGGAACTCTTGCTGTAGCTGGCGGGGGCGGCAAGATGCTGCGCAATCCACCACGGTTTATATCGAAGCTGGCTGTCGAATCCTGCAACTGGCGCCTGCTGTCCGCGGCGAGGGTCGGGTTGGAGCATAAGGATATTTTGGCGCAGCCAAGTCAGTAGTGCTGGGTCAATCTTCGAGCGGATATCCTGTCCACGGGGATATCTAGCGGCTGCTTCAAATTTCCTTTCAAATTCAGCCCCCCGGTTCGGATCGAATTCGAAGACGAAGCGCGTGCTGTCTTTCAGTGCCCGGTCGTATGGAGACGGAAGTGGGTAATCTTTTTTGCTGAGCGCATGAATTGAGCCGACGAGGTAAAATGACGCTTCCGCATTGGTCACGCGCCAGACGCAACACTTTGGAAATTTCTTAGCAGGGGAAACTGCAATTGCGGATAGCGGCGTCAAGCCCAGCAGGGCTAATCCAATTACGACACCGCGATAGCGTCGAGCAGGCAAAAACATTTCCGGTTTCTAGCAAAAAAACGAGCCGAGTCAAACGAACTTTGAAGGCGCAGGTCAATTCATAGCATTCGAGTCGCTGTCTGGATGGGAATGGACGGCGTGCGGGTGGGTCGCCTGGGCCCTTCGTAAAGGAGTGGAAGAGAGTGAGGGTTTGTCCAGATAAACGGCCTCGGCTTCGAACCCCTCACCTTAGTCCTCTCCCCTTGTCGAAGGGGAGAGGCGGGCACCGCGGAGCAGCGCATTGAGCTCGATTGAATTTTCGATACAATAGCGTAAGCATGCTCCTCCTGGTGAAGCGTTGGTTAGCCCTGGTGTTTATCTGCGCTTCCTTCACTTTTGCGCAAACTGCATTCACTGCCAGCGATTGGGAGATCATTAAAGTAAGCGGGCACGATTACTTGTCCGTTGACAACATTTCGAAGTTTTATGGATTGCCTGCCGACGTAGTTGGTGCAGGCGATAAAATCCGTTCCGAGACCGTCAAAAATCCGCTGGAATTTGTGAGCGGCAGCCGGGAGGCGATGATCAACGGCGCGCGCAGTTGGTTGTGCTTCCCTGTGGTGGAGCAGGGCGGAAAATATTTGGTCTCGCGCACTGACGTGGCGAAAACAATCGAACCGCTGGTGCGTCCCCATCGCGTTCCGAGCGTGGGCCGGCTTGAGACGGTCGTTCTGGATCCGGGACATGGCGGGTACGACAAAGGGCAGGGAAGCCGTTTAGGGTACGAAAAAGATTTTGCGCTCGACGTCGCTCGAAAGCTCCGCCCGATTTTGCAGGCGAAAGGGCTGCGCGTCATCATGACCCGCGAAGGCGATTATTTCGTGCCGTTGGAAGTGCGTGCACAGATCGCGAATAAGGCGCGCAATTCAGTTTTCGTCAGCATTCACTTCAATGGAACGAATGACGACCCGGACGCCACCGGGTTCGAAATTTTTTCGTTCACGCCGCGCGGAGCACCATCCACATCGGACAGCACGGCCCGTTCGAATTCTTTCAACATGCAACCGGGCAGTCAGGTCGATGCGCAAAGCATGGCGCTGTCGGCTTGTGTTTATCATTCGCTCCTCGGACACATCCCCGAGTACGACCGTGGCATCAAGCGCGCGCGCTTCGCTGTTCTGCGTCTGACGAAAGTGCCTGCTGTGCTGGTTGAAGGCGGCTTTTTGACAGAGCGCGGCGAAAGCAAATTGATCGCGAACAAGGACTGGCGCGGCAAGCTCGCTGCGGCGATCGGCGTCGGGATTGAAAGCTACCGGTCGTTGGGACTTAAGAAGCAACCGCCAATGCTCGTCGCAGATTATCGGAAGCAAACCAAATTGGCGCCCGTCGAACCCGTTGTTCAGGAAGGACAGATTAAGGAAGCAGATTCAAGTTTGATGGACCTCGTCGGCAAATCTAAGTTTGTTTCGCCTCAGCAGACGTCAACGCCTTCAAAGAGATTGTCTCTAGAGTCAGCCCCGATTGTTCCGTGAGATTTCTGTACCGGCACGCGTGCCTGTCCGCCGAAGCTTCAGCGAAGGCGGGTTTTGTGCATTGACCATTCTGGAAGTCCCCCTAGTCTCAGTTCGAACCATGAACCGGAAAGACCTATGAAAAAGCACCTCACATACGCAATCATCGCCTTCTTCGCTACCGTCGCCGTTTCCATCGCCACTCCGGACAAAGCTGCGATGGAAGGAAAGGAACAAGCCGCGTGGCAGGCCTTCAAGGACAAGAACGAAGCAGACTTCAAAAAAGTCGTCGATAAGGATATCCGCTGCGTTTACGACACTGGCGCCTCGAATATGGCCAAGGAATTGGACGCCATGAAAAAGTGGGACATGAAGTCGTTTGCCATCAGCGATTACGATATCTTTTCCGATGAGAAGGACGTGATCGTGGCTACCTACACGGTGAAAGTCGAGGGCACATTTGATGGCAAGGATATGTCCGGTACCTACAACGCTGGAAGCGTCTGGAAAAAAGAAGGCAGCAACTGGCTCGCGATCTTCCACACGAACATCAAGCAAGCAGCAGCCCAATAGCAGCCTGACGGCTTACGGCGTTTCCTGAAGCTTTCAACCGCCGAGCCACAACTACATTGCGGGTTTGTAGATCGTCCATAACAAAGGGCCTGGAATTTGCCCGTCGTTGACTTCGCTCGTGTCGGTCTTATTCTGAGCGAGAAAGAAAG
>DATASP010000032.1:0-2589 GCA_036269155.1 Candidatus Udaeobacter sp. | reverse complement strand
ATCGCCAGACCCAAACATAAAATCGCGCGAAACAGTGCGTATCCAGTTGCCGGTTCGCGAGACCATGGGCAAGTTGCCGCTTCGCAATCCGACGGAACTCCCGCCTCCCGCAGGATCTGCTGCTCAGGATCTGCCTCCCAGCCAGTTTTCCGAACCGGTGAGGCCGCCCTCATTTTCGCCGCCGTTATCCGCGTCGGTCACCCCTGCGCCAGAATCACCGTCGTCAGGACCGAAAAAGGAAACAGCACGTATCCTGCCCATCCCGGACCCAGTTCCCTCCGCGGGGCAGATGAAAAACGCTCAATCGGTTACCGCAATGCCACACGTCGTTCCACAGAGTTCCTTAATCGATGCCGCGTCGCGAGAGAAAAACTCAATGCTGCTGTGGTGGATACTCCTCGCAGTTTCGGCCCTCATTTTGATTATTCAGATTTGGACTTATCTTTCTTAAAGCCATGGACAATTCCCATATTATCAATCTCAATGAATCCAATTTTGACCGCGAAGTGACGCAACACGACAAGCCGGTGATCGTCGATTTTTGGGCCGAATGGTGTGGCCCCTGTAAAATGATCGCGCCGCTGCTGGATGAGGTTGCTCGCGAAAAATTGGACGCCGTCAAAGTAGCGAAAGTTAACGTGGACGAAAATCAGAGTCTCTCGTTCAAATACAATATCCGCGCGATCCCAGCCCTGCTCTTTTTCAAGAACGGCCAACTGCGCGACCAAGTCACCGGCGTCACGAGCAAAAAAGATTTGCTTATCCGAATTGAAGCGCTGGGGTAGTGAAATTTAGCGACTTAGCTGATCAACGATTCTAAATCGCTAAATCATTGATTCGTTGAATCGCACAATAACTTACGCCCGGCGGGGGTCGAACCCACAACCTTTGGCTCCGGAGGCCAACGCTCTATCCAGTTGAGCTACGGGCGCGCGTGAAACCCGAAAATAAACCCGATTTAGCGATTTGACGATTTTAATCGCTGAATCTCTACATCGTTAAATAGCTAAATTACGGCTTCCGTTTGCAAATTGTCCTGGCCTATTCGAGAGTGTGCGCCCGCATTCGCGTGGTCCGCACAGGCTTATGAATCGAATCATCGACATCATCGACAAAGAACAGCAAAAAGCCGATCTGACGCCGTTTTCTGTTGGCGACAGTGTACGCGTTCACACGCGAGTCGTAGAAGGTGACAAAGAGAGAATCCAGATATTTACCGGTGTAGTGATCGGCCGTAAAGGGCGTGGACTAAACCAAACGTTCACTGTGCGCCGCATTTCGTACGGCGAGGGCGTCGAGAGAGTCTTTCCGTTGCATTCGCCGCGGATCGCAAAAGTAGAAGTGGAGCAACAAGGCCGCGCGCGCCGCGCCAGATTAAATTATCTCCGCACTCGCAAAGGCAAGGAAGCAACAGCAGTTCGCGAGTAATCGAGGAGTTGGTAGGGAGGGCACTCCCGTGCCGTCCGGTCAGCGCGCACGGAGTGACGCGCCCTACCGCGTTTTTTTCTCATCACTCGTCACTCATCACTTGTCACTTCGCGCAAATCTATTGAAGATTTGCGACGATGGCTTACCGGCGCTGCGGATTTCGTTACGAGAAAAAACTCCGCGCAATCGGAGTCGCTCGCATTGCGGGGATTGATGAAGCCGGCCGCGGTGCGTTGGCAGGTCCAGTTGTCGCGGCCGCAGTGGTTCTGCCCGAAAAATTCCGTCATCGTCGCCTGAACGATTCCAAACAGCTCGCGCCTGAATTACGCGAGGAAATCTATTGCGAACTCGTCTCTCACGCCGAAGTCCGATGGACTGTTGGTATTGTTGATTCCATCGAGATCGATCGGATCAACATTTTGCGCGCGAGCCACAGCGCCATGCGCCTGGCGATCGAAGCGCTGATCGAACAACCCGACCACGTCTTAATCGACGGTTTGCCTGTGATACCTTTTCCACTTCCGCAGACGGCTGTCGTCGAAGGTGATTGCATCAGCTTGAGCATCGCTGCCGCCAGCGTCATCGCCAAGGTCACACGCGACCGGTTGATGCGTGACTTTTGCGCTCAATTCCCCCAGTATTGCTTCGGCCAGCACAAAGGCTACGGAACTGAACTGCATCTGCTGAAGCTCCATGAATTCGGTCCTTGCCCAATCCATCGCCGATCTTTCGAGCCGGTGGCGCAACCACTTCTCGCGTTGGACGAGCTTGTCCAAATCCGGTCATCTCCGCCGCGGCGCGCTCGGCGAGAAGTTAGCGTGCCGATTCCTGAAGCATAGCGGTTACAAAATCCTGTTGCGCAATTTTCGCGGCCGCAGCGGTGGCGAAATCGACATTGTCTGTCGTGACAACGACACGTTGGTGTTTGTAGAAGTAAAAACACGGGCAAGCGAAGATTTCGGCCGGCCGTTCGAAGCGGTGAATCGGGAAAAACGGAAGCGAATTTCACGCGGCGCGCTAGCCTGGCTCCGAATGCTCGATAACCCCGACATTCTTTTTCGATTCGATGTTGTGGAGGTGGTCATTGCCGACGGTGCACAACCGCGCGTTGAATTGATCAAGAACGCGTTCCCACTTTCGAAGCCGTATCTGTATTGAGCC
>DATASP010000031.1:0-4713 GCA_036269155.1 Candidatus Udaeobacter sp. | reverse complement strand
TTTCAGTTACGGCCGGCATATTTACAAAGACGGATCATCCTCGGCGTACGCGAAGGATCCCCCAACCAGGGATAACGTGTTCTGATTTTGCGGGGCCCCTCGCTCCGCTCGGGATGACACTACGAAGATATCTCTCATGGTTTCCTCCACGCCCGCCCATCTCGAGCGAGCAAATCATCCGCTGCTTCCGGTCCCCATGATCCTGCAGGATAAAAGAACAACTCGGGCGCATCTTTCTTCGCGTGCCATGCTTCCTCGATTGGATCGATGAAAGCCCAGGCCTGCTCCACTTCGTCGCTGCGGGCAAACAGCGTGGCGTCGCCGCTCATCGCATCGAGGAGCAGACGTTCGTACGCCTCCGGGCTGGCTTTTCCGAAGGACGTTCCATAATGGAAATCCATTTTCACTGGCTCGATGCGAAAACTCGTGCCGGGCACTTTGGCGTGAATCCGCAAAGAAATTCCTTCGTCTGGTTGAATTCGAATCACGAGCACATTCAGGGCGCGCAAGTCTTTGTTGAACAACACCGCGGGCGCTTTCTTGAAGTGAATGGAAATCTCGGTTGCCGATTTGGGAAGCCGTTTGCCAACCCGCATGTAAACCGGCACATCCGCCCAGCGCCAGTCGTCGATGAACAAACGTAACGCGACGAAAGTCTCTGTCTGCGAATTTGGGCTTACGTTTTTTTCCTGGCGGTAACCGACGACCGGCTCGCCGTGGATGGCGCCTTTAGCGTACTGGGCGCGAACAACCTCGTTTGCGATTGCATTGAGCGACCAGCGCCGCAGCGAGCGCACGACTTTGACTTTTTCATCGCGAATGCTGTCCGCACTCAGGTCTGTCGGCGGTTCCATGGCGACAAGACAAAGCAGCTGGAGCAAATGGTTCTGCACCATGTCCCGCAAAGCGCCCGCGTCTTCGTAATAGCCCGCGCGACTACCGACACCCAGCGTTTCCGCCGCCGTGATCTGCACATGATCGATGAAGTGCGTGTTCCAGAGCGGCGAGAAAATGGCGTTCGCGAAGCGCAGCACCAAAATATTTTGGGCTGTTTCTTTACCCAGGAAATGATCGATCCGGTAAGTTTGTTCTTCGCTAAACGCGGTGCGGATGATGCGGTTCAACTCGCGCGCTGAATCGAGATCAGTTCCGAAAGGTTTTTCGACAATTATCCGGACCCAGCTTCCCTTGCACGTTTCGTTCAGGCCCGCGCCTTTCAGGTGCGTGAGAATTGGTTCAAACTGGTCCGGCGCAGCCGCAAAATAGAAAAGGCGATTACCTCGGGTGCCATGGTTTTTGTCAATCTCATCCAGACGTTTCGCCAGGGTCTTGTAGCCCGATTCATCGCCGAATTCGCTCTGGTGATAAGAGATCGACTGCGCAAACGTGTTCCAAATTTCGTCGCGCACAGTCTGGCGCGAATACTTGCGCGTTGTTTCTTCGAGATCGCGTCGGAATTCGTCGTCACTTTTTGGCCGACGCGCGAATCCCACGATCACCACGGCGGGCGGCAGCTCGCCGTCGGCCGCTAGATTGTATAAAGCCGGGATGAGTTTGCGGTGCGTGAGGTCGCCTGTCGCGCCGAAGATCACGATGCTGCAGGGCTGCGGCACGGCCCGCGTCGACAATCCCTCACGGAGTGGGTTTGGTTCCGGTTGATCAGCAGCTCGATTCATATTGTCCACAGATTACACAGATTTTCGCCGATTGGATAACGCGAGTCTGTTGTAGCCGTCGCCCTGTGGGCGACGCATCGTATGGCAACGCTTCGCACAACGAAGCCGCTACAGGCTAAATAGGCAGAGGAAATCTCCGCGTCAGGTCGAGAACCTTTTTACGCACGCTCTCCAGTGCATCGGCATCCGTGCGATTCGCCAGCGCTTCAGCAAGCAGGTCGGCGATGTCGAGCATTTCTTCTTCTTTCATCCCGCGTGTGGTCACAGCAGGTGTGCCGACGCGGATGCCGCCGGGTTTGAAGATCGGATAGGTATCGAAGGGGATGCCGTTCTTGTTCACAGTGATGCCGGCACGATCAAGAACTTCCTGCGCTTCCTTGCCGTTAATTTCCTTCGGGCGAAGATCGACAAGCATCAGGTGGTTGTCAGTTCCGCCGGAGACGATGCGATAACCGTGCTTGGCTAGACCAGCGGCGAGCGCTTTCGCATTTAACACGACCTGCCGCTGGTATTCGCGAAACTGCGGCTGGAGCGCTTCCTGAAAACAAACTGCCTTCGCGGCGATGACATGCATGAGCGGTCCGCCTTGGACACCGGGAAAAACCGTGGCGTCAATCTGCTTGGCGAATTGTTCCTGGCACATGACAATGCCGCCGCGCGGTCCGCGCAAACTTTTATGCGTCGTGGTGGTGACAAACTGTGCGTGCGGAATCGGACTGGGATGTTGTCCACCGGCCACTAAACCAGCGATGTGCGCCATATCGATAAACAGAATCGCGCCAACCGAATCGGCGATCTGTCGCAGACGCGGAAAATCGATGATGCGCGGATAGGCAGACGCGCCGGCAGTGATCATGGCCGGCTTCACTTCCTCGGCCTGTTTTTGCAACGCGTCATAATCGATCTGCTCGGTCTTCTCGCTAACGCCGTATTGCGAGACGGTGTAGAACTTGCCGGAAAAATTTGCCGGATGTCCGTGAGTGAGATGGCCGCCGTGCGCGAGATTCATGGCCAGAATCTTGTCGCCTGGTTTTAGCATCGAAAAATAGACTGCCATGTTCGCTTGCGCACCGCTGTGAGGCTGGACGTTGACGTGCTCGCAACCAAATAGTCTTTTCGCGCGATCAATCGCCAACTGTTCGGCTGTATCAACATTTTCGCAGCCGCCGTACCACCGTTTTCGCGGATAACCCTCGGCGTATTTGTTCGTGAGAACGCTGCCTTGAGCCTCCATAACCGCGCGGCTGGTAAAATTTTCGGAAGCGATCAATTCGATGTTCTCTTGCTGACGTTTTTCTTCTGCGGCAATCGCATCGAAGATCTCCGGATCGACTCTGCGCAACGCCTCGCCGTATCGAGGCGATTTCGAAACGAATGATCCCGTTTCAACCTGGCGAGGTAGGTCATCCATTGAATAGGAAGATAACTCGCTGGAGTGCTTCGCACCAGGCCGGACCAGTTCACTTTGCTCTACGAATGCGAGCACGCTGGGCAGGGCGTGGCCGATAATGCGCGCGCAATCCTCATACACTTCGCGGCCTAAACCGATTGGGTCGGGCACATCGCGCCACACAGTTGTGCCCGGTTCTTCAAATTCCCTGAGCAAAAACGATTTTTCACCGCCGTGAGGAAACAGTGTTTGGATTGTCTCGAGGTGCGCACCGGTCATCGCAAAAATGTGCGTGGCGCGATCGACCAGCGCCGCTGTGAGGGGCTGGCTCCGCAAATCGCTGATGTCTGTGCCTTCTTCCGCGCACACCTGTACCGCGTAAAGGCTTGGTGGCTGACCGCGTACTGCGTGGACACCAGCCGAGAGAACTTCGATGTCCTTACGATTGCCAATCAAACGGCGAAAAAGCCCTTCTGCGATCGGGCTGCGACAAATATTACCTGTGCAGACAAAGAGGACGCTTTTCACGATTCTGGAACGCGCAGCGAACGCGTCTCCCAACCTAGAATTGAACGGAGCCAAGTCAATTTGAAGCGACAAGGAATGACGGCTTCCCAGCCGTTATAATCCCTCGACGGCTGGGAAGCCGTCGCTCCTTGATTTTACCCGCGCGGCAGATGCAGGTGGAACTTGTGCCAAAGAAAAAGGACCAAGATTGCACCCAGTATGGAAACAATTATACCGCCGGGGTGAAATCGACCGCCAGCGCTTGGCGGGTAAAACAAATGCGTGACTGCTCCGCCGATAATCGAGCCCACAATGCCGAGCACGACTGTCCATGTGATCGACAGATGCGTATGCAGCAGTGCTTTCGCGACGCAGCCTGCTAGAAAACCGACAACGATATACCAGATAAGATGAAGCATAGGTCCTCCCGATGAGACGCGAGATTCGATGTTGAACCGAGCAATAGCAGACTTGTCTGATCAAGGCCATGGCAAATTTTTCTCCTTGCTCTTCCACCACGTCCTGATCCGCGCATCCGGAGCTGCCGTCCTGGTGAACGCGCTTTAGTGTGCGCTGTCCTCAGCGCAGGGGTCATAATTGAAGCTTCTCGGCAACGTGAATTGTCGTTATTCTGGTCGCCGTTCCGTCGTTTTCTCACAATGACCATCGACACACTGCGTCACGTGCCGTTATTTGAATCGCTCGATAACGAGGCGGCTGGCGAATTATGTCACCTGCTGGAGAGCCTCGATTCCAAAGCCGGCACGTTTCTTTTCCGCACCGGCGACGAAGGCGACGCAATGTATGTGATTGAGCATGGGAAAGTCAGGATTTGCGTGCGAGCAATGGACGGACATGAGATTACCTTAACCGAACTAGAGCGCGGCGACTTTTTTGGCGAAATGGCGTTGTTCGACGGTCAGCGCCGTTCGGCAGACGCGATCGTCGCCGAGGACGCACGGCTGGCGGTGCTCTCTCGCGACCATTTCCTTTCTTTCGTGCGGAGCAATCCGAATGTCGCGCTCGAAATGCTTACTGCCCTTGCCAACCGGTTGCGGCATACCGATGAACTGTTACGGCACAGCGCTACGCGCAACGTCAATGTAGAGGAAGCCGCGCACTTGACGCTTGCTGATCGCG
>DATASP010000030.1:0-5850 GCA_036269155.1 Candidatus Udaeobacter sp. | reverse complement strand
CTCGTAAAACGCCACGGCAGGCCAGAACTGCACATCACAATTTTGTCCATAGAGGCAAGGCACCTCTACCTTGCTCTTTCGCCTTAACAGAACCTGCCGCCTCACTCCACCTCAAAAACACCTAACGCAAAATCCGGGTTTTAACGGTTTTCTACAGGTTCAAAGGACGTTGAAACGGCTGCCGACGGAGTTGCGCTGAAGGCACGGCGCTAGAGTCGTGGTGTTAACGAGATTACTTCAGCACCTCAGCGAGTTCTTCGGCGCTGGGAACATCACTCCAGCGCGCCAGCAATTTCCCATCTCGCGCGAAAACCAGCACGCGAAACTCCGCCTCCTCGACCGGTTCCTCGAGCTGCGCAGAGGCTGAGCCATCAAAATCGGTCACAACGAAGATGTCGCTCTTGGCGTCACGCTCAATTTTTTGTGCGTCGTACCGTGTCTGAAGCCGTTTTGCTGCTTCCTCCATGCGGTGGCGGATGAACGCCGTCGCTACGCTCCGCACGATAGCGCCGTGCTTTCTGGTGAATCGAACGATCGTGATCATTCGGTAATTTGGATTACCCAAACAAGAGTCGGGAATCCTGTCTCCCACCACGCGCGCCTTTTCCCAATCGCTCTTGGTGGCCAGCACCAACACGGTCACGTGTCCATCGGCGGTGGAAAGCTTGTTGCCATTAACATCCACAAAACTGAGCGAATAGGTCGCTCCAGTTGAAAGTGCGCCGCGGACAAGCGTAGCGGGAAGAAGAGACGCGATCACTGCAACGAAAAAGAATTGAAGTGCGCGCAGGTTCACAAGTAAGCAAATTGACGACGATGTCGTGCGCTGACAACCTCCGGTCTGTCTTTTCGTATTTAGTCTCTCCATTGACCCGCCGGACGATTGTGGCATGTGCGAGGATATCGATCATTTTCATTTGTGGCCTGGCTGGGGGCTGCGATCGCATGGGAGGCTCGCGATCCTCGCAGTTGATGGAGGATGCAGACAGCAAATCAGCCCAGGGAGATTTTGCGCGCGCGATTGACCTGTACGAAGCCGCGCTCGATGACTCCGAAAACACTCGAACCGCCGAGGTTCACTACAAACTGGCTCTTCTTTACGACGATAAACTGAACGATCCTGTCAGCGCACTGCACCATTTCAAACGCTACCTCGCGTTAACTCCAAACGGTCCTCATGCAAATGAGGTCAAGAATTCGATGAAACATGACGAAATCGCGGCACTGACCGCGCTCTCTGGCGATTCCGTTATCCCCCGATCAGAAGCGGTGCAGTTGCGCAATGAAAACCTTAATCTGCGGAAACAGCTTGAAACGCGTACCTCATCATTACGAATCGCCTCGGAGAAATCGCAGACGAAAGACGCAAGCTCAAAGAAAAATGCATCGAAGACGGGTGACCGCAGCTATGTTGTGCAGCCGGGCGACACTCTGTTCTCTATTTCGCGAAAATTTTATAAGTCATCCAAGCGTTGGAAAGAGATTCGCGATGCGAACGAAAAAAATATCCGGGACCCGAAAAAACTCACGGCCGGACAGACTCTGATAATTCCCTAGACATTGCGCAAATGTTGTAGCCGGAATCGGTGATCCCGGCAGAATGAACCAAGTCAGGGAAACCGGGATTAGCGATGCCGGCTACAACCTCATTCTGTCATTCCCAGCAATTCGCGTTGCCATGGAACGAGCAACGACGCTGCTCGTGTCTGGTCTGCTGCGATCGCTTCCAGCGTGTGACGCGGCGCGATGAAGGATGGCTCCAGGCCGATCTCTTCAGCTGATTTGTCGCGCCGCCGCCGCAGCTCCTCTGTGCGCCGGACACTTTCAACACTTGGCCGAGTTCCATGGCGCCGAGGCAACACTGGCCAATCCGATTCAGGCGCGGCCAGTGCGATTTGCGCTGCCTCGCGAAACGCCTCACGTCGCCGAGACGAAAAATGTTTGTAATCGGGTACGCTCCCCGACACGAAATCTACCGCAGCGTCCAGAAGCTTTTCGTTCTGTAAAATGTGAAATGGCGGACGATCGGCCATTTCCGCTTCTTTTTCGCGCCATTGCCAGAGGGCGCGAAGTACTGCCGCGGCCCGCGTCTTAAGGGCACCAGACCCGCGGATGCGCCAAAATTCATCGTGCCTTGCGACACGCGCGACGGCCGCCTGCTCGACCGCGCGCTGACACGATTGGCGCAGCCAATCTCGGCGCTGATGACGATCCAACTCGGCTTCTAACTTTTGGGCAAGTGATAACAGATAATGTACGTCGTTAAGTGCGTATTCCGCCATTCGCGCCGGCAGAGGCCGTTTTGCCCAATTCGCTTTCTGTGAACCCTTCGGCAATTCCACCCCAAAATAGCGTTTCAGAAGCGCAGCCAGACTGAACTCGCGGATACCCAGGAGCCGAGCTGCAATCGTCGTGTCGAAGATCCTCTGCGCGGTGAAGTTCACGCCGCGCCGCAGCATTCGCAGATCGTAATCGCTGCCGTGCAGGACAATTTCTCTATCTTCGAGCGCCTTGCGTAGTGGCTGCAGGTCGAGATCAGCCAGTGGATCGACAATCACGTCATGCTGTAGCCGGGATCGGTGATCCCGGGTGCCGGAGCTAGTTTGCACATCCGAGCCGGCATTATCGCTGCCCGCCGTAGCTGGCACGCTAATCTGAAGTAGACAAAGTTTCTCCCGATACGAATGGAGACTGTCAGCCTCGGTGTCGACGGCGACACGATCGACTGGGTTAATCTTGTCAAGCAGCTCGGCTAACTGAGTATCAGTCGCAATTAGGTCCGATGGTGATGACGAATGACGAATGACGAGGTCCGAAGGAATGACCCGCCTTCGCCCAGCTACGGCGTGGCCAGTGAAATCCGAATGACGACGGGCGCGCTCCGAGTCTTGCTTCGTCATTTGGACGTTCGGACTTCTTTCGTCTTTCGTCATTCGTTCCTCGTCATTTTCCGTCACTTCAATCCACTCAACAGGAGCTCCGCGTTCGTCTTCGTCGCGTGCAGATTGTCGATCAGTTTTTCCATCGCCTCGAGAGGCGGAAGCGCTGCCATCGTTTTTCGCAACATCAGCACGCGTTCCCATTCATCGGGATGATAAAGCAACTCCTCGCGTCTCGTAGCTGAGAGTAACGGATGGATCGCCGGATAGAGCCGCTTTTCCTGCAACCCACGATCGAGATGCAGCTCCATGTTACCGGTGCCTTTGAATTCTTCGAATATCAATTCGTCCATTCGGCTGCCAGTTTCTGTTAAAGCAGTTGCGAGCACGGTCAGGCTGCCGCCTTCTTCCGCATTTCGGGCCGAACCGAAAAATTTCTTCGGCTTAATGAGTGCCTTCGCTTCGACGCCGCCGGACATGATTCGGCCTCTGCCTGGCTCCAAATTATTGTATCCGCGTGAGAGCCGCGTGAGACTGTCGAGCAAGACCACCACATCGCGCTTTAGTTCCACCAGCCGTTTCGCGCGCTCCAGCACCATCTCGGCTACCTGCACATGGCGTTGCACGCTTTCGTCAAAGTTCGAATGATAAATCTGGCAATCAGTTTCCCGCTCCAAATCCGTCACTTCTTCCGGGCGCTCGTCTACTAAAAGCAGGATGAGCACAACCTCCGGATGATTTACGCGAATGGCTTTGGCGATTTCCTTGAGCAGAATTGTCTTGCCAACCCGCGGCGGCGCCACGATAAGGCCGCGTTGTCCGCGCCCAAGCGGCGTCAGCAAGTCAACCGCCCGTGCGCTGATGGAGTTCGTCTTGGGGTTTTCCAGAATAATTCTGCCCTGTGGAAATTGTGGCGTGAGCTTGTCAAAGTGCGTCGGCTGCATCCAATCCTCGACGGATTGGTCTTCGACACTCGTGACGGTCTCGAGCGAAAGGAATTTCTCACGCTGCGCTGGTAATCGAACTTTTCCGGCGATCTTTTGGCCAGGGCGCAGCTGGTATTGTTCAATAAGGGCGCGCGGAATGGCTACGTCCTCGGGGAGAGCCAAAAAATTGAATCTTGGCCAACGCAACATCGCAAAGGAGTCGCTGACCTGATCCAGGAAACCTTCCGCAGTAAGAGTTGCGCCGCCGGTTAACGCTACGCGGACAATATCGAGGATGTGCTGATGGCGAGAGCGCGTGGGTTGCAAAAACAAATCCAAATCACGCGCCAACGCTTTTAGTTGTTTTCCCGAAAACGCTTGGAGCTCATTTAGATCAAGTGAGCGAACTGTAGCCGGGATCGGTGATCCCGGCATTTCGTCTGTCTTTTCGGGTGTAGCAGCAGCCGCCTCATTCGCAGGCAACCTGCTTCGGCCAGACTTCGGCGTGGCACGCGCGCCTGCTTCCGTAGTTTCCGTCTCCGAAGTCGATTCCTCTACTTTTTCGTCCATGATTGCTGTTGCCAAAGCGCGGCAAGAAAACGCGCTTGCTCCATTAGTGCCGCACGACTGCCGTTATTCCAGACGACGTGGTCCGCCCGCGACATTTTCTCCTCCAGTGGCATTTGTGACTTAATCATCTCTTCAGCTTCCCCATTCTTGAGCGATATTCGTGCTGTCAGCCGCGCTAACTGCACCCTGTAGGAACACGCCACCACGACCACGCGGTCGCACAACGTTTCACCGTCCGTTTCATAAAGCAGTGGAATATCGGCAAAGAAAAAATCGGGAGAATTGCGATGCTTGTTCGCCTCAGCCCTCCATTGGCAACGAATCCGCGGATGGAGGATCTGTTCGAGCGCGCGTTTCTTGGTCGCGTCGACCAGTATTATTGCTCGGACTTTCTCCCGGTTCAAGTCGCCGCTGCGTGAAAAGACACCGCTGCCAAACTCCGCACGAATTTCTTGCTTCACCTCCGGAAGCTCGGCGAGATCGTGCGCTGCGTGGTCAGCATTGAAAAATTTCGCACCGGGAACGATGTCCTGGAGAGACTCGCAAAACGCGGTTTTACCCGTGGCAATTCCGCCGGTGATCCCAATCGCAGGCATTCACAAACCTCACCGCGGCGTGATCCCCTCGGCAAGATCGACATGGAAGATCTGCTTCATCTTCGTCGTGCCGAAGGCCAATTCCGCGGTGTAATCTCCAGACGGAAGAAGCCGCTTCGGGTCGTCACCGCCGTATTCAATGCTGAGGTCTTTGGTCGGCCGCAAATCCCAGTTTAATCGAGTAAAGCCCGGCGTGCCGGGTGCTTTGAGATTCGCGACTGGTTCTCCCGTCGATTTCGTGACCGCAATCTTAATTTCATCACCGGTAAACTCCCGTACCCAAACCGTGAACAGCGCGCCCTCGGGTGGATTTTGCCCGCGATAAATTCCCTTGCCGTTCGAATCAACAAATCCTGGTTGAAGATACGCGCCGGTCACGGAACGGACGCTAAACAATTGAGCTGGCTTCGACGCAATCTCTGGGGTGAACTCCCTAAATGGAACCGTGTCATCAAAAATAGCGATGCTGCGACCATGCGTCGCGATGACAAGGTCTGAGGTGCGGGGATGAATCTGGATGTCATCCACGCGTACCGAAGGAATATCGCCGATGCGGACCCAATGTGAGCCTTCATCGAACGACGCGAATATCCCGAAGTGCGTGCCTGCGTAGAGCAATTTCGGATTCACCGGGTCCTCTCGCACCACTTCGACTGGGTTGGCTTGCGGAAGATCCCCTGTGACAGACTGCCATGTTTTGCCGAGATCGGCCGTGCGCAAAATCGTGGGGCTATCGTCGCCAGATCGATAGGCATTCGTTGCAACGTACGCGACATTCGGATCGATGCTGGATGGCTCGATACGCACGATCCATTGGCCGCGCGCCGGCTCAGGCAGATTATTTGTCAATTCCGTCCACTTGCCGCCGTCATTCTCTGT
>DATASP010000029.1:0-5304 GCA_036269155.1 Candidatus Udaeobacter sp. | reverse complement strand
TTCGAGCACTTTTGGGATTTTATGGAAACGGCGATTACGCATGATGAAACCGAACGCGTCGAGACCAATGCGCCCTTTGCCGATGTGTTCGTGCCGGTCTACTCGCGAACCGCACGCGGTTTTGGAGTCATTAAGGTGAATTGCAACCAAGCGACTCCGGCCGATTACGCGATCGAATTCACGCAAAGTCTTCCGCACCGAAGAATCGGTGCTGATGTCGTAACCAGCAGCGAAAACGTGCGCCGTGTCGAGGCAAACACACAATCGCTCCGGTTCGCGCACGCGGCTGATGATGTAATCGAGATGCTCAAATTTACTTCCCAGGCAGGATCCCTGGCCCGCAGTTGTCTCGAGTGCGATTCGCGTTTTGATTTTTGGAAGACCATCAAGGACGTGATCAATCGATTCGACGATTCGTTTGAGCCCGGCTTCTTCGCCTGCGCCAAGGTGCGCCCCAGGATGCACGACCAGGAAGGGTAATTGAAGCTGGTCCGCACGGGTAAGTTCCTCGGAGAGCGCGCGAATCGAGTTCGTTCGAAATTGTGGATTCGTCGCAGCGAGATTGATGAGGTAATTAGCGTGGGCAAAAATCGACAACAGCTCTCCCCGCTGGACGTGATCGAGGAAAGCACTGATTTCGTCCCGCCGCAGTGGGCGGGCAAACCATTGCATATTGTTTTTTACGAAAATTTGCATGGCGGTGCACTGGATCGAACGCGCGCGCTGAATCGCCATGCTCACACCGCCGCGGATGGACATGTGCGCGCCCAGAAGAAGACGTGATCGATGAACGGTAATCAGTGATTGGTTACTCAGCCTCTCCACGCGATTGGTGTCATGTTGGGCGGAGCGAAACATCTCTGATTTTGCCTTCGTTCTTCCAGGGACGAAATAATCCGAGATTCTTCGCTTCGATCAGAATGACAAGGAGCTAAAAAATCTTTGGATGCCAATCCGGCTTCTTGAGACTCCCTTCGGCTTTGTATTCGAAGAGTTTGTAAACCGGCGTGAGTACGATGCCGGGACCGTTTGCGCTGATGCGCACGTCAAGATCGATTTTGTCGTCTAAAAAATGAATGTCGCCGTGGCCCACAACGCTGAAAAGTTGACCCGACACATTGAAATCGTCGGTATGAATAATTCCGTCCCTGATCGTAAATTTCGCGACGGCGTCGCGGGCAATGCTGTAGCCAACACCGGGCACGATATGATTGAGGATCTCTGAAATCGGTCCCAAAACAGGAATCGCGAATACGTCCCCGTTCGTCACTCCGACTTTTCCAGTGCCGTGCATCTTGCGTGCGTCCGTGCCGAAGCCGTCGAAATCGTATGCGCCACTTAACTGCCCACGCGCGGTGCGATAGTGGTAGTAGTTGAAATAAAGATTCGTGAAATGCGGAAAGTCGGCGTTCGTCACGCTAAGGGTAGCGTGATAACGGGGATTGTTTTTCGCGAGCGAAATATCTGCGTTTCCGCGCAGCGCGCCTGAAAAGATGTCTCCGCGAACATCGAGGAGCTGCAACCGATCGTTGGTGAAAAGCAATTGGCTCGAGACGCGGTCGAAGGGCAACGTTTTTCCCAGAAAGACGTAGTCCATTCCATTTGCACCATCCACCTTGATCTCCAGGCGTGTGTTTTTGCCGCCGTGAAATTGGTAAACACCATTGGCGATGACATTCGGCGGCCGCCGAAACTTGAATGGCGCCACTGTCTTCGAGAACTTGGGGTCGATCCAAAAAATCGCGTCGGCTGGATTTAATGAGCTGCGGATGTTTGAGACGCGCACCTCGTGTTTTTTGAAATCATAGGAGAAACTGCCCGAGCCGACGCCTTCATCGCGTGAGACGCGAAGGTCCTCGCAAGTCAATGCGCCATCGGCGAAATGAATTCTGGTGTTGCCACTGTTCATCCATGTGCCGCGGAATCGGCTGCGCCCCAAGACGACGGTTCCATCGCCTTGCCAATTCTGCGGATTGCGATCCTTTCCCCTGATTGCGAGGCGAACTGCGGGCGAACGTTGCCATTCCCAGTCACGGAGAAATTCATTAGCCTCCCGCGGCACAAGTGCGCGAAGCGCATCTGGAGATATTGTGCTCTCAATGTTCAGGCGAAAATCCGCCGGAGCATCCAGGACGTCAGCTCTCAGCTGTCCCGTTTTATGGCGCACACGCAGATCGCGAATGAATGTGCGCTCGCCGTCCCACGAAAAATCGGTCGCGAGATCGAAGAATGGGATCGTCTTGTAACTGAACTGCCCAAAAGCAGCGTGCCCGATTACATCAGGCCGAAATCGATTCGGCCCGAAACCTAGCGAGCCGGAGATTTCGACCAGAGGCGGCGAGCGAAACTCAATGCCGGCAAGCGGTTCGCCCAGCCCGAAGGCGTCAAGAAAACCTTTCAAATCCAGGCTACTGCGCGCTTGAAGATTTGCTCTGTTGGTTTCGCGATTCCAATCAGCGCGGCCAGCAAAGTTGCCTTTGCCGTCGCTCCACTCGCAATGTGAGATGTTCAAGTGTTGATCATTCCATTCGGCAGCAGCGGACAAGTCTCTCAATTCGTAGCTGGCGCGTTGTACTCGATCGCCGTGCAGCGTTGCTTCTACGCGTGCTTTTTCGATTTCTGCGACGTCACCGCTAAACTTTAATTGCAAAGAGGGCGGTGCCTCCGGGAACCTGAATTTCTTCAACTCATCCAATACCCGCTGCGCAATCGATAACCGCTTTTGCCATTCTTCGGGCGAAATCGACGGCGAGGGCTGGTAAGCCTCGCGCTTGATCAATTGTCCTGTCGCAGAAATCCGAATTCCACACAGGATTCCCTCGGCCTGACTGACATAAATTTGTTCCGGCGGAAAATAGACGTGCGCGCGGAAATTAGTGAGTTGTACTTTATCGGCGTTTTCTCCCTCCGTCCTGAGTGGAAGTGTGATTTGGGCATCACGTACATCCAGAGCGTTGAGAAACGGCTGACGATGAAAAAGAGCCGCGTAATTGATGTCGAGCGAGACCTCGCTGATACGGGCAAGTGTGTTTTCGCGATTTTTATAGTCGAATATTCTTACCTTTCTCGCGACCAAACCACGAAATGGGTCCAATGTAAGGCGCCCTATATCTGCTTCGACGCCGCGCTTGCGTAACTCCTCCACGACCCGGTAGCGCCATTCGCGCCCAAACCCGCGGCGCGCCAGATAATAGCCGGCGCCAATGATGCCAAACATCGCGAAGACAACCGCCAGGCGCATCACGATGAGGGCGAGTCGGCGCCACCACGTACGTTTCCGGTAATGCGTGGAACGCCGAACTTGCTGTGGTTCAAGGACGGGCGGCATGATGTTCGTTAAAGCGTTGAACCGTCGAAGCGATAGGCCAATGTATTGTTTTTAACGCTTCAACGCTTCAACGTGATTTCAATCTCCGATCTGCCGGCGCTTAACGCATCCTTTAATCTCGTGAGCACCATCTTCATTTCAATGGGGTGGTACTTCATCCGGCGTGGCGCGTGGCGGCGTCATATGACGTGCATGATCATCGCCGTTGTTTCATCCACATTTTTTCTCGTCGGCTACATCACTTACCACGTGCACGTTGGCGAAAAATCTTCGGGATACACAGGTTGGATCGCCGCCGTTTACTTCCCGATACTCGCTTCGCACGTTTTGCTTGCCTTTGTGACGTTGCCTCTGGTGATTGTGACCCTGGTTCAGGTTTTTCGTCGCCGATGGGATCGTCACAAGCGGATCGCGCGTTGGACGATCCCAATCTGGCTGTACGTCTCCGTTACGGGCGTGTTTGTGTATTTGATGCTTTACAAATGGTTTCCTCCGGGAACGTGATGCGGGCATTCGGCCTGCAAGAGATCACAACACAGACAGGATTGCCTGCGTCACGTCCAAAATCTTGCACACGGCAATGATTTGATGTTTGATCAATCAATTGCGCGCTGCTGCGCACGCAGGAAACTTTTATGGTAACTATTGCGACCTTCAATGAGCCGGCAAAAGCGCGGCAGCTGAAACGCCGCTTTCACGAGGCCGGGATCAACGCCGATGTTCACAATGAGGCGCCCTTGCAACAGGTCGGCTTCATGTCGCGCCCGCAGGCAAATGCGAAGGTGATGGTGGAAGACAGCGACTTCGAAAAGGCGCAGGAGCTCATGATCGAGTGGGAGGCCACCGATCCGGATATCTCCGCCGCTCTCATTCGATGTCCGCAATGCGGCTCTTCAAATATCGAGTATCCACAGATGACCCGAAAATTCATGACTCCGGCGCTCGTCGGCGTGCTTTGCGCCATAAAAATTATTCCCAAGGAGTTTTACTGTCAGGACTGCCACTTTACCTGGAGCAACCAGGAAGAGCCTACGATCGGAAGGCTGTGGCATCGGTTCTTTCCCGGAAGTGAATCGAGCACGGGAGCCTCATAGCCCCGAATGCTTTCGGGGTTGATTCGCACACGATTCTTCTTGTGATGGATTCTCATTTGCCCAGAGCTATCGGAATTTCTTGTTCTCTACGGCATGGCATCCCTCGAGTTTCCCTTGCAGTCACAATCGCCTGTTGCCAGCCATGAAGTGGCTCTTCGTACTACTGCTCGCACTCGTCATCTTTGGAGGCGCCGCGTGGTTCGGTTACAACACCTTCGTCAAAGAAGAAATCGCAGTGAAAAAGGAGCAACGCGGAGAAGTTACTCCACCGCCTGCGCCGGACATCAGCCTGCCGGAATTTCAGGCAGCTCTCCAGTTGCGCCAGGACGGAAAACTGACCGAAGCTCGCGACGCGCTCGTCGCCTTTATACAAAAATACCCCTCTGGAAAACATCTCGACGAAGCGCGCGATGTGCTCGGGGAAATCAACATTGACATTTTCCTGTCGCGTCATCCCTCTCCGGAAAAAATCGACTACGTCGTGAAGCCGGGAGACGTGCTGGCTAAGATTTCGCGGAAATTGAACACGACTCCTGAGCTCATCATGCGCATGAACAATATGAGCGGAACCATGTTGCACATTGGTGAACACCTGCTCATTTCACACCCGGACTTCGCAATTGTCATTCAACGCAAGGCGAACCTGGTTGTGGTTCTCAATCACGGCGCATTTTTTAAGCAATATCACGTGCATGAGGCAAAGTTATCGGGCAAACAGTCGGCAAAAATCACGGCAAAAGTCGCCGAAACAATGGCTTGGAAAGGCGGCAAACGCGTTGGTCTGGGCAGCAAGGAGTATCTTGCCAGCACCAAGTGGATTCGGATTGCTGGCGCTGCGGGTTACACTCTGTATTCTGTCCCGGACGCCGCGCATCCTAATCT
>DATASP010000028.1:0-7014 GCA_036269155.1 Candidatus Udaeobacter sp. | reverse complement strand
ATTCTCGAGTGGAATGAGAATGTGGTGATACATGCTAGTAATGACAAAATCCGAATGACGGCGCTCGAACGAATGACAAAGCCAAACATTTGAACCGAAAGAATGAAATTTGCCTGCTCATTTTTCCTTCGATTTTTCTCTGGTCATTCGTCATTCGGGCTTTGTCATTTACTTTGGCACCGGTAGCCCAAATAAGTGGTAGAGCGCCTTTAGCACTGAGTCTGGCAAAAACGTGTCCAAGAGTAGCTTGAGGTTAAGCACAATAATTATCCATGCGACGGTCCATCCCAAAATCCGTATCCATAATCGATTTGCGAACTCGCCCATCTTCGCTTTTTCGTTCGTGAATCGCATGAGTGGCCACACCGCGAATCCGAGCTGCATGCTCAATGCGACCTGACTTGCAATGAGTAATTCAGTGGTTTTGCCTTCTCCAAAAATGCTGATCACGAGCACCGCAGGAACAATGGCAATGAGCCGCGTGATCAGTCGCCGCAACCATGGGGTGATGCGGAAATTAAGAAAGCCTTCCATCACAATCTGGCCGGCCAGCGTACCAGTCAGAGTCGAATTTTGTCCCGACGCAAGAAGCGCAACGGCAAAAAGAATACTCGCCGCGCCGACGCCCAGAAGTGGGGTGAGGAGTTTGTAGGCGTGCTGAATTTCCGCCACGTCCTGGTGACCAGACCAATGGAAGGCCGCGGCTGACACCACCAAAATTGCCGCGTTGATGAACAAAGCAAACATGAGTGCAAGGCTGGAGTCGATAGTCGCGAACTTGATCGCTTCGCGTTTGCCGACGGGCGTTTGTTCGAATTTGCGCGTCTGCACGATAGACGAGTGGAGATAGAGATTGTGCGGCATCACGGTCGCACCGAGAATCCCGATGCTCACATACAGCATTTCCTGGTTTGTGACGATCCCCGGCCCAGGCAGGAATCCTAGCGCAACGCCGACGATGCTCGGTCTGGAAAAAAACAACTCAGCGGCGAAACAACTTCCGATCATGACGATCAGGGTGATGACAATGGCTTCGATGTAACGAAAGCCTTTTGTTTGAAGATACAGGACCGCCAGCACATCCAGCGCGGTTATAATGCAGCCCCACACGAGGGGAATACCGAAAAGGAGTTGGAGACCTATGGCTGAGCCCACGACCTCGGCAAGATCGCAGGCCGCAATGGCGATTTCACAGAGAATCCAGAGAGCCCACACTGTGGGTGTCGAGTAGTGATCGCGACAGGCCTGGGCCAGATCTCGACCAGTGGCTACTCCCAGCTTGATACACAGGTGCTGGAGGAGAATTGCCATCAAGTTCGAAATCATGATGACGGACAAAAGGGCGTAGCCAAACCTTGCGCCCCCAGCCAAATCCGTTGCCCAATTGCCCGGATCCATATAGCCGACAGCGACCAGAAATCCCGGACCGGAGAAGGCGATCAGTTTCCTCCAGAACGATGCAGACCCAGGCACAATGACACTGCGATGAACCTCTGGCAGGGAGACTTGGCCGCTCCTTTTTCGCCAGGCCACGCGAGGTTCTGGTGTAATTGCGATATCGTGCTCTGCCATCAATTACGCTTTAACTTCAGGCTACTGACACTGGAGACCTTCTCAAATACGAAAAGTCCCGTGTTCTACGTTGCGCGTGGGTTAGTCAGCGCGGTGCTCTAGCAACGTACCCAGGTCACTGTTCGCGAATACGTACCTCAGGTGCGGGTGTACTCACCGCACCATCACTCAATTTCCTAAAGTGAAGTTGCTTCACGCGGCGACTATCAGCTTGCGAAACAGTAACCAGATAACTGTCGATCTTAACTTGCTCGCCTGTCTTGGGCAGATGGCCGAGCAGATGCGTAACATAACCGCCAATGGTGCTTACGTCTGCACTTTCCAAGTCAAGCTTTGTAAGATCGTTCAGCTCATAAAGTCCGAGTGCTCCGTCAACGCTGAATTCGTCCGCATTGATCTTGCGAAATTCTTCCTTTTCGAAGTCGAACTCATCTTGAATGTCGCCGACCACTTCCTCAAGGACGTTCTCCAGTGTCACCATGCCGACGGTTCCCCCAAACTCATCCACGACCAGTGCTAGATGCGCGTGCTTGCTTAGGAACAATTTGAGCAATTTCTCAAGCGGCATCATCTCAGGCAGGGGGATCAATTCACGTTTGATCTTTAACAGGTCAGGATGCGGGTCGCGCATCATTGAAAGCAGGTCTTTGATATGAATGACGCCGATAGTGTTATCGAGATTCTCCCGGCACAACGGAAAGCGAGTATGCCGGGACTCCATCGCTTTTTTCACGTTGGTTTCGAAATCATCTTCCAGGTCGAGATAAACGATCTCACCACGTGGCGTCATGATATCGCGCACGACGCGGTCGCGTAGATCAAGCACATTGAAAACGAGTTCACGCCCGATAGGAGTAACGTCCGCGGATTTTTCGCTTTGCTCGAGTATCAATCGCAATTCCTCTTCGCTGTGTGCGAGCTCACTCGCGGGAATTGGTTGCAGCCGGAGCACTCTGCGCAAAAGGAAATTCGAAGACTTATTGAGTAGCCAGATGGCCGGCTTGAATAAAACGTAGAACGCGCCAAGCAGCCGCATCAACCGAAGCGCCACCGGCAACGGATTTGAAATTGCGATGTATTTCGGCGCGAGCTCTCCAAAGACGATGTGCAAAAAAGTGATCCCGGCGAAAGCAAGCGCGACGGCAATCGAAGTTGCTACAGTGTACGAGTAGATATGTACGACGGCGAGCGCCGGTTGCAGGATCGACACGAGCGATTGCTCACCAATCCAGCCGAGGGCGAGACTGGCCAGCGTCACACCTAATTGCGTCGCCGAAAGGTAAGCATCGAGATGCGCGCGAACGTGTTTGACGAAACGGGCGCGCAGATTGCCTTCTTCCAACAGCGCGTCGAGCTGAGTCGTGCGCACTTTTACAACGGAAAATTCGCAGGCGACGAAGAACGCGTTCAGTGCAACAAGAGCGGCAATAGCTGCCAGTTTTCCGAGAATCACCATCGGCGAATCCCAATGGGGCGCAGCAGTCGCAGCCATCGAGATTGCTGCCAATAAGAATAGCGCGGCGATGTTCATTGCTCGGACGCGCAGTGTGGCATCCGAAACCAGATTTCGGTCTTACCTTACCAGCTGGACTTGGTAACGCCAGGGATGAGCCCTTGCGAAGCTAGCTCACGAAAGGTCAGACGCGACATCTTGAACCTGCGAATAAAGGCGCGCCGTCGTCCCGTGACTTCGCAGCGGTTGACCACACGCGTGGGACTGGCGTCACGCGGTAACTGCGCGAGTGCGGCATAATCTTTCTTTGCCTTTAACTCCGCGCGCCGGGCGGCGTGTTTTTTCACCGTCGCGCGCTTCCGCTCATTGCGATTGATCCAGGAAGTCTTGGCCATAAGAAGTGCTGACTATAACGCCAGCATTACGATTTGCAACGGCTGTGCAGGGATCCTATCCCAGAGCGCCTGCTCGTCGTCTTTGTTTCACAAGTGCGCTGGTGGATCCGCGGCCAGAGGGTCGGCCAGCACTGCGTTTTTGCCTGACGGATTGCGTCCGGTTCAGGCTATCCTGTAACACTTTCACCAGATCCACGACGTTGGTAGGCGTCGGTGCGGCTGGCGCTTTCGTGGTGATCTCCTTGTGCTGCGCCTTTTGTTCGATGATCTCCATGAGGGCCGTCCGGTATTCGTCTCGATATTTTTCCGGTTCCCAAGAATCGCTCATACTTTCGATCAATGCTTGCGCCATTTTCAGCTCTTTGTCGCTCACGGCTGTCGTCGAACCGTTCTTCAAAACGTCGGCAGTCAATATTTCGCTGGCAAAGTGCATTAGCTCGAGAATGAGGAACAAACCATCGGGCTTTACCGCAGCCAAATGTTCACGATTGCTGATTACAACCTTGGCGATACCGATCTTGCCGGTGCCACTGAGCGCCTTGTGCAAAACTGTGTAGGCCTTTTCACCGCCTTTTTGGGGTTCGAGGAAATATGGTCTGTAGAAAAACTTAGGATCGACCCGTTCCAAATCCACAAAGTCGGTGATGTCAATGGAGTGCGTGGACTCAATGCGCACCTTTTCGAAGTCCTCATCCTTCATGACAACGTAACGGCCGCGTTCGTATTCGAACCCCTTTACGATTTGGTCGGCCGGAACTTCTTTAGAGTCGGCTTCCGCCACCTTTTTGTATTTGATTGGGCTGAGATCGCTAGAACGAAGCTGTCGAAAGCTAAGCTTTTCTTCCCGCGTGGCCGGATAAACCGCCACGGGAATATAAACCAGCCCAAAGCTGATGCTGCCTTTCCAAATAGGTCGCATAAGAAATGCTTTTCCCATAGCAGGCTAGCCCTGTCAATCACGGAGGCCTCAATACCACCGGCCGAAATTGCCTTGCAACTTCCCGAAAGAGCTTGATCTTGAAGCTAACGTATGAGCCTGTTAGCCAGCTTCATGAACTTGGCGGGGCCAGACTTAATTGTCATACTGCTGATTATTCTGGTCTTGTTCGGAGCAAAAAAACTGCCCGAACTCGCTCGCGGAATGGGTCAGGCTGTAAAGGAGTTTCAAAAAGCAAAGGACGAATTCAGCGACGAACTCCATAAGGCCGGAAAGTCCGAGACCGACGTCGCCAAATCCGACGTGAAGCCGGCGCAATCGACTGTGCCGCGGATCGAAAACCAGCCTGCCGTCACCGAAGTGCGCCCGGATCCAACTCGGGCAGTCACCCCGGGAGACAAAGCCGACCAGGTTTAAAAGGAACATCCCCGTTCATTTCTACCAAGCGCCCGCGTTCGGATCCTAGACGTTTGACCCGGTGCGTGATTTGCAGCAAAATCGCGGCTCGTTATGTCTGAACCGGATTTGCGCGTCCAAATCAAAGAAATGCTGGTCAAAAATCTGATGCTGCAAGTTACTCCTGAGCAAATCGGCGATGACCTGCCACTTTTCGGACCTGACGGACTCGGCTTGGATTCCATTGACGCGCTCGAGCTAGTGGTCAGCATGGAAAAGACATTTGGAGTCGGTGTGCCCAGCTCCGATGTAGCTGGGAAAGCGCTTCGCACTGTTAACACGATTCACGATTACATTCTCGAAAAACGTGCCGCCGCCGCGTAAACTGTGCCGGTTACAGCGCAGGTCATCGATCCGACGTGAATATTCTCTACGTAGAGAGTAGCCGCAGCTGGGGCGGCCAGGAGTATCGCACCTGTCTGGAGATTAACTGGCTGAATGCGCACGGCCATCAGGCGTGGTTGGTCTGCAATCCAAGCAGTCAGGTTCACGACAAGGCCTCTGAACTCGGCGCACGGCTGATCACGATGTCACTCCGGAGCCGCGTTGACCCGCTGTGTTCGTGGCGTCTCTGGAGATTTTGCCGGCGAAACAAGATTGACGTGCTCAAAGCTTACAGCTCGAAGGATCATTGGATTTGTCTGCCGCTCTATTTTTGCGGCATTCCGCTTAGTCGCGCGCGCTGTATCACTGATCCAATTGGCAGCAAAAGTCGCGCGTTTGTTTTCAAGCATGGTTGTTCGCAAATCGTGGCTGACGCATCGGTGATCAAACGCCAGCTCGTAGAGGAACATGGGATTGATCCTTCGAAAATTGAAGTCATCGGTTCAGCGGTCGATCTCGAGAAATTCAAACCGCCGCGTGACCCGACGAAATTTCGTCGTGAAATCGGCATCGACGACAAGACTCCTCTTATTGGGAACGTAGGCATGATTCGGCCCGACAAGGGACAGCTCGTTCTAGTCGAAGCGGCGCGTCTCGTTCTAGAGAAACATCCTGATGCTCGCTTCGCGATTGTAGGCCAGGGCACGGGGATTTTGAAACGCGGCATCAACGTAAGGAACGCTATTGATCAGGCCGGATTGGCCGACAAAATCATTATGGCCGGATACCGCTGGGACACGCCCGACGTATATGCGGCGTGCGACATGGTGGTGATAGCTTCGCTGCGCACCGAAGCGTCTCCGATCGTCTTGCGTGAGGCTTTCGCCAGCGGCCGTCCGGTCATCGCCACAAAGGTAGGTGACATTCCGGAGATTCTCCGGGATCGCCAAAACGGCCTGCTCATAGAGCCGGGTGACAGTCAGGCGCTTGCGGCTGCGATCATTGAATTCATTTGCGATCCAAAACTAGCCGCGCACTGCTCCGCGAACGGTCTTCTCCACGCAACCGAACATTTTTCGTTCGACAAAATGATGGAAACAAAACTGCGGGCCGATGTTGCGCTGACTCGAGCAAATGCCGGAGGCAATCCAGATTCCGATCCGTGTGTCGAGCGGGAAGATTCGCCCAAGCAGTCTTCGAAGGAGCTCGGCGGCTAGGAAGATATCAAGTCCTCAAGGATTTCGCGCATGTGGCGAATGGGCAGCGAATAGTGGCCCGCACCATCAACGAACCGCGCCTTGCAGTTGGGCAAACGCTTTGCGAGTTCTTCGGCCAAGTGAACTGAAAAAGCCCGATCTTGCTTGCCATGCCACAGCCGGACCGGAACGCGCACATCTTCGAGTGCAAACCCCCACGGCTCGGCGTAGATCCGGGCATCCGCTATTACGCCTTCAGCCGAAGCTCGCCATGCGCGCCGCTGGCTTTCAAAAATAGCTTCGAACGCCGCTGCGTCGCGTAAGCTTTCAGCATCGCACGGCCGTAACAATAGCATTTTTAAAACCAGTGGACGAAGACGGGCGGGCGGCCGCAATGAGAGAACCGGGCGCGCCAGGTAAAATAATCTTCGCAACAGTCCCGGTCGGGTTCGATACAGTGCGAGCATCCAGCGGTAAAGCGGAAGCAATGCCCTGGTATCGCTAACTTCGGCGATCGGAGGAGCGCCGCCCACTATTGCCATTGCTCGCACTCGCTCAGGCATCGCCACGGCCGTTGCATAAGCGTAAGGCGCGCCGCCGGAGATCGCGAGCATTCGAAAGTCGCAGATAGCGAGGTGAGCAGTGATTCGTTCCACGAGCCGCGGCCAATCGGTTAACTTG
>DATASP010000027.1:0-13828 GCA_036269155.1 Candidatus Udaeobacter sp. | reverse complement strand
AAAAATGTGCCAATCGGAGAGAACTTTTCGACTCGTCCGTTGCCGGTATCCGCGACCAGAACGTTTCCGTTGGGATCAACAGCAATTGCAGCGGGAGAATCAAATTCTCCGTTCCCGGCTCCTCTGCCGCCTTCAAACATGTTAGTGACACTGTTAACGTAGTAAACCTTGTACAGGGGGGAAACCTTGGCTTTCATAGCCTTTGTATCTGGGAGCATCTGTTCCAGCTGGTCAGGATGAGCCGATACAACGATGTCGAAATAGCCTTCCTTCAACAGTTTCTCCATCGAGGCACGGTTGCCATCTGTCAATAACATCAGCTTTCTCTCGTCTCTCATTGTCTGGACGCGCTTGCCACCCAGCCAACGGACCACAACGTAGCTCCACTCGTCAAATGGACCAAATTCATGATAAAGTATTCGGCTGTTTAGATGACTGGCCATGTAAGGCTTCAGAAACTCATTATACAGCACCATGGCAGGGTCGTTCTTACCTGCAGTCATTGTATCCTTTTCGTAATGGAAATAGTTATTGACCTGATACGCAGATACAAGGCCAACGAACACGACAAATAGTGCCGAGAAAGCAGCCCTAAGCCTGTCACTGCTTATGGTATAGATTGAGCAGAGTAGACTGTAAGCTCCATATGTTATCACGAAATATATCGGTACCAGCAGCATGATGCTCCTCGTTAGGTTGGGAATACCCATTCCCGACATCATATTGGTCCCCGAACCTGGGAGGAGCAACAATACTGGCATCGCAAGAATGAACCGCTTCTGCTTATAGGCGTGAGCCAGACAATACACCAGGCCGACGATAAAGAAGGGTACAAGGAACTTGGGATATAGTACGACGTTGCCGATAGGCCTCAGAGTGCTTGCCACGTTGACGTTCCAGAAAGCCTTGTCGTTTAGTCCCATTAACATCTTGAACAGCAACTGGAAATTCTCGTTCAGTTTGTGCCCGATGAAAGCAAAGTCAAAGCCGCCATTTGGAAGCCTCCTCGCAATCGAAATAAGGTTTTCTCCTCTGGCATAAAAGTACATGTGGAGAGAGCGAGGAAAATCGCCGATCTGAATAGCGCAGATTGCGAGGATTGTGCCCAGATAAGCAAAAAGATTGTATTTTTCAATTCTTCTGAAACAGACGATTGCCAACAGTACTAATAAGGGCAGAAGCAATCGGATCCCTGCATAACCATATGGGATAGTGGCTGTGCTTATTCCCGCCAATATTGCAAGTCCTACCGAGCGTTTTCTGTCAATGAGCAGGACAAACGTGGACAACGCGATTAGATACAGGCTGAGGCTGAACCCCTGAATCCCGCCGGACCGCGCGACCAGCAAATGCCATGGCGATAGCGCCATCAGCAGTATGAAACTGAGCAGAAGGTACTGTGGAAAGTATTTCCTGAAAGCGAAAAATGTAAGGATCAGAGCCCCAAATTCGATCAAGGCAGGAAAGAAACGAACGCCGAACAAGGTAAGCCCGAAGAGCCGTAGCCCAAGTTCTATGACCATGCCATAGAGCGGCGACTCATAAGCGGCGAGCGTGTGCATTTCTCTCCAGTACCAAGTCACTCTGTTAGATATGTCCGCGTGGTCGAAGACCTTGTTCACTTGCATGTGAATCCCGTGCTCAACCGCGTCGTTGAAGTAGGGCAGATAGCTCCCAAGCCTCCAGAACATAACTAAGAGCACGACGGCGAAGACCAGTGCTGGCGGAAGCCAGTTTCTCAAAGACTCCGCCGGATTGTTCACCCGCGAGCCTGCGTTCTTTTCAGTCATGGTTCGCGGGCCGGGCACCGCCATTCCCGGGGGGCAGAAGGGGCGTTTTTCCGTCAGCTAAATCGATCGATTCTGTCACTATGTAACGTGGACGTCCCTTAACCTCTTCGTAAATGCGTGCGAGATATTCGCCAATGATACCGAGGCTGATCATCAAAAGACTGCCGATGATGAGCTCCAGAAGAATTACGGTGGCGAAACCCGTAAAGGCGCGGCCCGCCAATTTCAGGTAGAGCGTCTGGATTCCCAAGCCGACGGCAAAGATAAAAAAGATCACTCCTGCAAAAGTCACAAAGTGCAACGGGAACGATGAGAACGTGGTTATCCCAATCAGAGCGAGCTTCGCGCGCCTGAGGTAAGACCAGCCCGATTTGCCCGCACGACGTGGACCTACCTCAAAGGGAACTTGAATGGTCCTAAACCCCATCCAGGCAGTCATTCCCCGAAAAAACACGTTGCGTTCACGCATCGCCAGCCACGTATCGAGCACCCTGCGGTCTATGAGCTTAAAGTCTGAAGCGCCTTTCAAGTCAAAGCCAGAAAGTTTGTTTAAAATGACGTAAAACGTCAACGCACCAAATTTGCTCGCCAAAGATTCGCGCCCACGCCTGCGCTTAACTGCTTCAACAATATCTGCTCCAGAAGTCCTCCACTTCTCAATCAGGAGCGGCAAAAGTGACGGCGGATGTTGCCCATCTCCGTCCATCACTATAATCGCGTTGCCTCGGGCACGTTCCAAGCCCGCGCAGAGCGCCAACTCTTTTCCAAAATTTCTACTCAGCCGGATTGCGCGCAAGTCGGGCCACATCTGCGCCTCATTCTTAATCTTTGCCCACATGGCATCGGACGAGCCATCATCGACGAGAACCACTTCAAACCGGCATCCGATCTCTTGCAACGCGGTCTTCAAATCCGCTACAAGCTCTTTTACATGCGAGCCTTCGTTGTAAAGCGGAATGACCACTGAAATCAACGGTACGGTTGATGAGAAATCGTCCATTGGTTCAGATCATGGTTCGTGCCGACTTACAGTAATGCCCAGTCGAAGATTTTGTCACGGATTTTGGCCAGCGTGAAGTCGCCACAATCAGTAAAATAGAGGTCGTGGTGACCGACATGGCGCAAGGCGGCTGGAAAGATCGGGCTCTTCTTCATTTGCTGCGAATAGGCTGGGCTCCGTTATCCGCGCATTCGCACTTGCACGGCACGTTGGAAACGCCTATTAGCTTGATCCTCATGGTTCATCATATCGTTCTCTACAAACTCAAGTCCGAGGTCACGCCCGCCCGCGTGGAAGAGATGATGATGAACGCCCGGATGCAGCTTCTGAAAATTCCCGAGGTCCTCAGCATCAAATGCGGGAAACGGATCGACCCCGAATCGGACTGGCCATTCTTCATCGCCATCGATTTTGAGTCGATGGATAAGTACGCCATCTTTCGCGAAGACTCGATCTTCGTGAAGTTCAATGAAGAAGTCATTAAACCGAACACCGCGGATTCTCTGACACTGGATTTCGAGATGGATCCCGGCAAAGACGTCCGGTTCTCGTAGGATTGGCAAACGTCCAACGCCCAACGTCGAACGTCTAAGGCTAAGGCCTCCGCTTTGTTGGACGTTGAAAGTTGAATGTTGAGCGTTGGGCGTTTAGATGGCGACGTGGACGCTTTTTCCAAGCCACAATTCTAAGCCATGCGCCTTGGCTATTTGTACTCTCGCTATCCCGTCGTTTCGCAGACGTTTTGCGATGCGGAGATGCTCGCGCTGGAGAGGCTTGGTCTCGAGCTAACGATCGGATCGGTCTATCCGCCACTTACGAGTCTGCGTCACGAACATATCTCCTGCCTGCGCGCCTCCATTCATTACGCGCCGCCGCAGGAAATCCTGAAAATTTTGGAGAACGCGGCGCGAACAACCGGCAAATGGCCGCGCGATCTTGTCCAGCAACATGAGCAAAAATATGGCCCGAGCGCGAAAGCAGAGCTGCGCGCGCGCAATGCGTTTTATTTCGCAGACTTCTTTCGGCGCAATGATGTCGAGCATATACACGTGCATTTCGCCAATCGCGCAGCGCACACTGCGCTTTTTTTGAAAGAAATTTCCGGGATTCCATTCAGCGTCACCGCGCATGGGCAGGACTTCATGAAAGACCTCGGCAGCGACGATCTCCTTCGCGAGATCTGCGCGGCCGCAGAGTTCGTCGCGGCTGAGACCGATTACAGTCGTGAGCTTCTTCGCCGGCGCTGTCCAGATTCTGCAGCAAAGATTCACCGCGTTTACAACGGAATCGATCTCGAACGCTTTCCCATGACGGACGGCGAACCGCCGCGACCTCTCCGCAGCGAGCAACGTGTAGCCGCGCCCTACCAAGCTCCGCGCATCATTAGCGTCGGCCGGCTCGTTGAATTTAAAGGATTCGAGCATCTCATTGATGCTTGCGCCGAGCTTGCGCGCCGAGGATTCGATTTTGCCTGCGATATCATTGGCGACGGCCCGCTGCGTGAAGCGCTGCGGTCAAAGATCGCGAAATTAAACCTCTCGTCGCGAATTAATCTGCTCGGGTCACTGTCACAAAAGGCGGTGCTGGAAAAGCTTCGAGACGCTGACATTTTCGCTTTGGCTTCGACTGCCGACGCGCACGGAGCCACAGATGTTTTTCCGACAGTGATCCTCGAGGCCATGGCGTCTGCGCGGCCGGTGATTTCTACACGCCTTGCTGGAATTCCCGAATTGGTAGTGGACGGCGAAACGGGCGTATTAGTTTCGCCCGGCGATACTGCCGCGCTGACGAAGGCATTCCAACACTTGGTGTGCGATGGCGAATTGCGACTGCGTTACGGCCGTGCTGGACGTATGCGGATTGAGCAGCATTTCCGAATTGAAGACACGGTCGCGCCACTGCTCAAACTGTTCAAGACGGCATCGGCTGCGTCCGACAAATCCAATCAGCGCCGCGTTTCGCAGCCGCCCTCGCGTAGCTCCGACGTGGCAGGCAGCGAAGCGGCTACAGAAATCGCGTATTTGATACATCGCTGGCCGGATAAGGATTTGCCACTTCTCGAGCGCGAGCTGGAGGAGGTGAAGCAACGGAGTGTGCCGGTCGTTCCGTTCGTATGCGAATTCCATTCGAATGTCCGGTTAAATCGCGCCAGCGAAAAAATTGCGCCGTCACTCGAATTTTTGCCGGATCCGATGGTTTTGGAAGCAGAATGGCGGGCGAATCCGGTGCTCACACAAACATTGGAAGAAGAACGAGCACAACAGACCAATCGCGTGCCGAGCGGAATTTTTTTGCGACAGGCTCGTTTTGCTCTCGTGTTGCACAAGCTGCTTCGAGGCAAAAAAGTACACGTCCATGCCACGAGTTCGCGCGCGCTAGTCTGCGCGCTCATGTTAAAGAAACTTCTCAACATCACGGTGAGCGCCACGATTGAAGCCCGGCCAGAATTACCGCAAAACTGGATCCATCACGCATTGTCAGAGTGTGTGGGTGGCCGTTTGGCAGATCGGAAATTACTCGATGGACGTGGCACTTCTTTTCTTGTCGATAAGACGACATTCCGTTCCGGTCCGCGGAAGGCGCTTCGATTGATGACTCGCAAAACTGGCATCGATTTGACCACAGGAACACGTTTCTGGCAGGAGTGGGCGAAGCTGCTTTTGTGCTGGAGCCGAAGCGATCAAAAATCGAGAATCCAAGATCAAAAATGAAGAAAGCCATTCTTCTCGCCGGTGGCGCGGGAACGCGTCTTTATCCGCTGACAAAAATCGTCTGCAAACAGCTTCTGCCAATCTACGACAAACCGATGATTTGCTATCCGCTGGCGACTTTGATGCTCGGCGGTCTTCGCGAGGTGCTCATAATCTCGACGCCAAAAGATCTGCCAATGTTGCAGGATTATCTGAGCAATGGGGCGCAACTTGGTATTCGCATAGAGTACGCCGCGCAGCCGAAGCCGGAAGGAATTGCACAGGCATTTCTAATCGGCGCAGAATTTATCGGCGACTCGGGTGCGTCGCTGATTCTCGGCGACAATATTTTCTACGGAAAACTCGACTTCTATCGTGACGCGCTCGCGATCGAGCGTGGTGCCTGCGTGTTTGGCTATCAGGTTCGCGACCCCGAACGCTATGGCGTGGTCGAGTTCGATGTGGACGGCAAAGCCATTAGCCTCGAAGAAAAACCCAAGCAACCGAAGAGCCATTTCGCTGTGCCCGGCCTTTACGTTTATGACGAGAGAGTTGTCGATCTTTGTCGCACACTGCGGCCGTCGGCACGTGGCGAGCTCGAGATTACGGACCTGAATTTGCTTTATTTACGGCGCGGCGAGCTGCAGGTGAAGCTGCTCAGCCGCGGCATGGCCTGGCTCGACACTGGCACCACTAAAGCATTACTCGAGGCGAGTAATTACATCGCCACCATCGAGCATCGGCAGGGTTTGAAAATCGCGTGCCTGGAGGAGGTTGCAATGCGCATGGGCTTCATTGCGCAATCCGATCTCGCAAAAATCATCGACCGATTACCGAAGAACGAATATCGGGACTATTTGCAGATGGTTTGCGACGAAGGGCCAGGTGCTGGGCTGGAACCGGTAGGATAAGAAAATCACCAATCACCAACATCCAAGCTTCAGAGAAACTTCAACAGTCTCCGTCACTTCCGGCGTGTCATGTTGAGCGCAGCGAAACATCTCTGATTTTGGGTTCTGGAGTTGGAGATGAAGGTCCGAGATCCTTCGCTTCGCTCAGGATGACAATCCGGTTATTGGAGCTTTTACTTCGGTTGCTCGCGCAGAAGATGGTTTGTGTCGGCGAGCAGTTTGGTCACCGCCTCGGCTTCGGTCGCATCGTAATAGCCGCGGATTTGACCGTGTCGATCCACCAGCACCATCCGCGTGCTGTGCACCGGAATTCCCTGTGCATCGCTGCCATCTGAGACTGCAAGTTTAAAGCCGTCATGTGAAAGCTTGTAGATTGCAGATTTTGGTCCCGTGAGAAAATCCCACCGACCCGGCTCAGCCTGCAATCTCTCCGCATAGCTTCGCAGGACCTGCGGTGTGTCTTTCTCCGGATCAACGCTGAACGACACGAGCCGCACATCCGTTTTTCCTAACGGTTTTTGCAGTTCGCTCATTCGGCTGCTGATCATCGGGCATGGCCCCGGACACGTCGTGTAAACAAAATCGGCGATCCAGATTTTGCCGGCTAACTGTGGTGAACCAAACGGTTGTCCATCCTGATTGGTCAGCTGAAATGAAGGGACCGAGCCGTAGGAAGAAACAGTGCGCTGCCGGAGCGCTTGTACTTCGAGCTGACGCAGCCAAAGCAATAGTCCGAGCGTGATCAGCGGGATCAGGATCAATGTAACCTTCCATACGATCGCGCTACGTGAAGGCCCGACTGGCACTCTTACAGAATCGGCATTCATCATCGTGTTAGCCAAAGCTTATCAGTTTTTGCACGAAATGCTTTGGGAGTGCGGGGCGTCTTCGCACCGCTTTGGATCCGATCGCTCACTGTCCCAAAGCGACGCGAGGACGCGGTCGCACTCCAAAAGCTTCGCAAAATGTTTCGACACAAGATCCGAGATCGTGTTCATGCTTTCGTCAGTACCAAAGCGCTGTAGCGTGCGCTGTCCTCAGCGCATCCGTCTCGGGCGTGGCGATCTGGCTTTCTCCGCTGAGGACAGCGGACACTACAGCATATTTTTTGCGGAGCAGGGGAAGCTGTCAGCTTCCCCTGTAAGAATCGTGCATCTTCTGTTCATGCTTTCGTCAGAACCAGTGCGCCGAGCAATAGTGGAAGATAAACGATTGAGGCGATGAACAGTAAACGCGCTGCGCTCGCATTGCGCATCCGTAGAAAGCGCATCGCAATGGCAGTGAATACGCCGCCGAGCAAAAGCTCGATTCCGAGGTAAACAAAATTGACGATTCCAAGAAACGCAGGCAAACCCGCTATCACCAGGAGCAGGATGCAGAAAAAGACACTTTGGCTTGCACTGCGTTCGCCGCTGCGGTCGTCGCTCGAAATCATGCGGAAGCCGGCCCGGGAATAGTCTTCGCGGTACATCCAAGCGATGGCGAAGAAATGCGGCAACTGCCACAAAAAAACTATGGCGAAGAGACTCCATGCACCTGCGTCGATGCTTCCGCGCGCAGCCGCCCAGCCTATCATGGGAGGAATCGCGCCCGGGATGGCGCCGACCGCTGTGTTCGCGGTGCTGGCGCGCTTGAGCGGAGTGTAAGCAAGAACGTAAATCGCGATCGTTATGGCCGCCAGCGCTGCGCTTAGCGTCCCGCCAGGTGCGGGACAAACAATCGCCAGATATCCAACTCCGAAAATCGATAGCGCGATGCCAAGGATGAATGCCTGCAGCGGCCGCATTCGACCCGCAGGAATCGGGCGTGTTCTCGTGCGACGCATCAGCGCGTCGGCTCTGCGTTCCCACCATTGATTGAGCGCCGCTGCGCCTGCTGCTGCCGCGGCTGTTCCAAAGACGACATGGAACAGCGCCATGTAATTGATCGGTGATTCCGATCCGAGATAAAAGCCGACCGCCGTTGTGAGCAGAACAAGCAGCGTCAATCGCGCCTTCACCAACTCGGCGAGATCGCCAACGACACTATTGCGCGATGCAGCAAGATTCGGATTTTCAAGCGCGGCCGTTTTCATGCGCGAACGGGCTCGCCGTGCGGCGCGCCCGCTCCGGCGGCTGGTGGACGCCCCAGCGCTCTTTGTGAAATTCGCCAGCAAATTGCCGAAATGCTCACGCCAAAAGATAGCATGACGGCGCCGAGGGCGACATGCGCTGTCGCCACATCGGCTGCTTTGTTGCTCCAGATTGTCCATGCACCAAGCGCAATCTGGCAACCGACCAGCGTGACCCAAAAAATCGACAATCGCTTCAGCGCAGCAAAACGTGGCGCATCTCTCCGGACGCGAATACAAAACGCGCTCACGGCAATGGCAATCATGAGCGCCAGGAATCGGTGCGCCATTTGCAACCAGATTTGAAATGCAGTCACATTCGATAAATCGCGGGTGTCGCGCCACGCGTTGATTTTTGCAAGCGCGGCCGCGCCCGTGTCCGGTATCCACGCACCGTTCGCCGTTGGAAAATCGAGAATTGCCAAGTCGCGATGTTGATGGCGCATCGTCGCTCCCAGAGCGAGCTGAACGTAAATTGCAATCGTGATAACAATCGCAAGCGCCTTAATTGGTGCGAGCCGAGCCAACGATGGAGGGGCGAGCTCCTGCGAGCCCGGCATTCCCATCGGGTAATCCAGCCCCGGCGTCGCGGGAGCTCCGCGCTCCACGGCATGCGTGCCGTTTGCAAGCAAGCGCCAGAATTTCGTCGTCACCAGCGCGATGAACACCAGCAGCCCGAGAAATGCTTGCGCGATACAGGCGTGAAAGATTCCGATTTCATCTTTCATCATGGTGACGCGAAGACCACCAAGAATTCCCTGCAAAATCACTCCGCCAAGCGCGATCACGCCCAGATTGCGCACCCATTGCCGATCTTCGCCAAGCCAGAGCCACACAGCGAGAATGATCGTGAGAAATCCCACGATGGATCCCATCAAGCGATGCGTGTGCTCAAATAGAATTCCGCCGACCCACTTTGAGACAGGAAACAAAAACATGTTGTACCCAAACGTTGTCGGCCAGTCGGGCACGGCGAGACCGACGTTTTTACTGGTCACCATTCCACCACTGCAAATGAGCAGGAGCGTGGCGGCGCATGTAAGCCATGCGAAGCGGTTCAGCCATCTGGTAGAGGTTGCCGAAGCCATTCACGATCAAACTAACCGCGGATTACCTGGATTTCGCCGGTAATTTGTAGCCGTCGCCCTGTGGGCGACGTGCGCTCTTCCCATCCGCCTTCGTGTAGCTCCGGCGTGGCAGGCTGCGAAGCGGCTACAGCTGAGGACTGGGCGAACTGCCAGGTTGAGGCGGATTCTGTTGCGACTGCTGCGGCGCTCCTCCGGATGGATGCGGCTGCTCCCCCGGGTTTGGCGATTTAGCCGCACCGGGTGGCGGAATGGTACCGGGTGTCGGCCCAACGGGCGGTTCGCCGGCCGGACGCTGCGTCGGTGGAGGTGGTGCCGTTTGTGTTCCGGAAAGTTCGGCGCGCTCCTTGAGCCACGCTTGGTAATCCTGCGGCGTATCGACCACGAGCGTCCCTTTCATTCCGTAATGGCCGAGACCGCAAAGCTGAGCGCAAATCACTTCGTAGCTCCCAGTTTTAACCGGCGTAAACCAAATTGGAATAAGCGAGCCTGGGATCGCATCCCCCCCGATGCGCATAGCCGGCAAAAAGTAATCGTGGATTACGTCCTTGGAGGACAGTTCAGCGACTATCGGACGATTCACTGGGACATGAAGTTCGCCACTGGTCACGATGTCGTCCTTACCAGCGGGATCATTCGGATCGAGACCCAGCGGATTTGAATTGCTCACAAAACCGACATCGCGGCGGCCAAACTGGCCATCCGGTCCGGGCAGGTGATAGTTGAAGTTGAACTGTTGCGCCACGACGTGAACAAGCAACGCGTCTTTGCCTGGCGGAAATTGATTCACGCGTCTCGCCCAGAGAGGAATAGCAAAGCCGAGGAGGAGCACCGCCTCGATCAAGACAACGGAAAATTCCAGATGGGTTGAAATGCCGCTCCTAACGCCCAGGTGATCAGCGGTCGGGTGAACTCGTTTCCGAAAACGAATCAGAACGAAAATAAAAAATGCGGACCAACCAAAAAAAAGCGCGGCCATGAACCAGTGACAAAACTCGAGGATGTGGTCGATCTGATATCCATGTGATGACGCGTTCGGCGGCTGCCCGAGGAATTCATTGATCAGCGCCAGACTATTCATACTTACTCAGATCTTCTTCGGCGAGCTCCTGGTGGGGTTCGGCGGGCATGCGACCGTGCCGCCAGAGGTGAAAAGTAAACGCGCCGATCCCGCCCATCACGGAAAGGACTGCGCCGAATAAGAACCAGATCGCGACCGCCATGTGCTCGGTCGATTTTCCGTCTTTCGCGCCGTAGCAAAACGGGCATGCCAATGTTTGCTGCGCCGCCAATAGAATCGGCAACAAGACAATCAGAAAGAGCCTCGATAGTCTCGCGCGAAGCGCTTTGGGAGTGCGGGGCTGTCGCGAAAAAAAGACGGGCGTTTTCATCTTATGAGTCGAAGCCGTTTCATTTTCCGATAAAACCAGAAGCCGTAAACCATCAGCGCAATCGCAACGACAAACGACGCGATCGCTCCTGCGAGATAAATGGGCGCGCCTTCCACGAAATCGACCCAGGCGCACCATGCCGCGGTGCCCAGAGCAAGCAGCGTTGAGAAAATTATAAAAACAATATGGAAAGCTTTAAGCGACATTTACCGGAAGATTGGGTAGTCGTACCACGCCAATAAAATAAGCCAGAAGAGGCCGAGCACAAAAAAGCCGGTGAAAATCAGGATCCGATAAATCAACCGTTTTTCCGCTGCGAGATGCATGAATATCGCGGCCACAAGTCCGGCTTTGAATGTCGCCACCAGCATAGCTACCGTTATGTTCGCCTTGCGACCTTGAGTGCTCGAAAGATTTGTGTGGAATAGAGAGGAGAGTATTGCGCCGAAATCGACGTACGAGAGAGCGACTGTTAGCATGGTAAACGCAAGTAAGGTCGCGCCGACCATCAAATATCCCCTGACGTGCTTTTGCACACCATGCGCGTATTCCTCGTATTCTTTTGAATCCTGCGCGACGTCAGGCGGATTGTTCATGGCCTTAATGTCATTCTGATCACGCAGTCGCGGGAGAAGAATCTCTGATCATGTCTGGAATGGGGCTTATCCAACAAACCGAGATGTGTCTCTTCGCTCAACATGACAGAGCTATCCATGCGTTCTAGAGCAGGTAAAAAAGCGGGAACACAAAAATCCAAATCAGGTCGACAAAGTGCCAGAAGAGCCCCGACACCTCGACGCGATTAGCCAGATGTTCCGGATTGCGCTGGTAAAGCTTTTTGCTGACAGGCAGCCACATGTAAATAAAGACCAGCACCCCGGCGAGCACGTGTAGGCCATGCAGGCCGGTAATGGTGAAGTAACTCGCGAAATATGTGTTGTGCGTCGGCAAAAACATCGTTGCGCGCAGGACGTCTGCCTTCTCGACGGTCGCGATTTTGTCCGTGACGGGCAGCGGGAAAAAGTGCGGGCGATCCATCTTCGGATTAGTGGGATCAGCGTTGAGCGGATCGAGCGCCACTTCGTATTCCTTAATGTTCGGATCGGTCAGCGCGGCCCGATTGTGCAAATGTCCGGTAATCTCCAGTCGCGGGGGCAGCTCTTTTGCTGCGGCATATTCATTGCCCAAATACTTTTCGTACTTCGATAGCGCATCCGGCTTGATGTAAATGCCAAAGTGATCGTACTTTTGCGGCCATTCGTAGGCAAGTTTGACAACAAGAAAGATGATGCCGCATAAAATGGTGGCCAGCATGTACCACCAGTAGGCGCGATATCTTCTCATCTTCAGCGCCGCCCACGCCAGAACGACCGTGACTGAGGACATGATGAGAATGCATGTATTGAATGTGCCAACCGGCACGTTAAGTAGTCCGTGCGGCCACATGCCTGGTGGCGCGTCGATCCGCAGAAAAATGTAAGCGGAGAAGAGTCCGCCAAAGAGCATCACCTCGGAGGCAAGAAAAAGCCAGATGCCGATCTTGGCGTTCCAAAGGCCCGTGTCGGGTCGAGTCGAGATTGTATACGGAATTTCCATCGGTCGGTCAGACAAGGACCGGCTCGGCGGGAGGTTTGCGGCGAGTGCGCTCGGCCGGTTCCACCGGTTCGTTCTGCATCGTATAATCGCGTTCGCGGCCCGGGAGACTGTATTCATAAGGCCCGCGATAAGCGACCGGTGTATGGATGAAGTTCCCGTGCGGCGGCGGCGAAGGCGCAGTCCACTCCAGCGTGGTCGCTTCCCATGGATTGTCGTTCACCTTCTCACCGTGCTTGATGCTCCAGAAGAAATTAATGATGAATGGGATTTGGGCGAGACCCATGATCCAGGCCGCCCATGAGATGGGGTGATTCCATTGAAACCCGGTCAATCCCCAAATCGTGTGTTCGTTCGCCACGTTCCATCCTTGTCCGCCGTCGTACCAGCGCCGATGCATCCCGGCCATTCCCTGCAAAAACATCGGAAGAAAGATCACATTCATGCAGATGAGCGTGGGCCAGAAATGCACTTTGCCCCAGAAATCGTTCATCTTTCGACCGGTTGCTTTCGGGAACCAATAATAAATTCCGGCGAAAAGCCCGAAGATTGTGCCAGGCGCAACGATGTAATGGAAATGCGCGATGATGTAGTAGGTGTCGTGCAGATAAAGGTCGGCTGAATTAAAGGCCAGTGGAATGCCGGTGAGGCCGCCGATTCCAAACATCGGCAAAAACGCGACGGTAAATAGCATCGGCACATTGAAACGAATGGAGCCACCCCAAAGTGAAATGAAAAACGCGCTCAAGATGATCACCGACGGGATCGAGATCAGTAATGTCGTCGTCTGGAAAAATGCACTGACTGCCGAGCCCATACCGGTCATCCACATGTGATGCGCCCAGACGATGAACGAGAGAAATCCGATCACCAATACGGAAAAGACCAGCGATTTATATCCCCAGAGCGGCTTGCGCGAATTGTTCGCCAAGATTTCGGCAACAATCCCGAACGCAGGCAAAATCAGCACGTAAACCTCGGGATGCCCGAGGAACCAGAACAGATGTTGCCACAAAAGCGGGCTGCCGCCGCCGCTAATGGACACCGGCGTGCCATTCACGACGAGGCCAGCCGGCAGGAAAAAGCTGGTATGTGCCAGGCGGTCCATTAACTGCATGATGATCGCAGCTTCCAACGGCGGAAAAGCCAGCAGCAACAGAAATGCGGTTACGAACTGCGCCCAGACAAAGAACGGAAGCCGCATCCACGTGAGGCCTTTGGCACGCAATTGAATGATCGTGGTGATAAAATTTACTGC
>DATASP010000026.1:0-2779 GCA_036269155.1 Candidatus Udaeobacter sp. | reverse complement strand
CAGATTCCCGCCGACTTGATGAATCGAGATGTAACACAACCAAATGGATCGGACGAGCGCGTACAGAAGGAAATCCTTCAGCTCTATAAGCAGTCGCCTGAATGCTCGATTCTTTTCGAATTGATGACCGATTTTGATGAGGGGTTGCAGGAGTGGCGTTATCGGCACATCAAATTGGTCGAGCGAACCATCGGCGCGAAGAGAGGGACCGGCGGGTCACCCGGCGTGCCGTTTCTGAAAGAATCGCTATTCAGGCCGGTCTTCCATGATTTGTGGGCGATCCGGCATGAACTGTGATGCCGTCCCGACGTTGAAGCGATGAAGAGTTGAACCGTTAAAGCGAAACATCACGCCGAATGACGAGAATTCTCCGCTGCAACACTTTAACGCTTTAACGGTTTTATCAGAGGCCCAGAAACTCCCGCGCGGTTTCGGAGAGCAGTTGCGCTTGTTCTTTGGCCGGAAGTTTCATCGATTCAATGAGCTGACCCGGGTTTGCTTCGCCCAGCGGAAAAGGATAATCGGAGCCAAGTGCCACGCGTTGCGCGCCGAAGAGCTTGAGCAATAGTCGCACGGCGTCGCCGTCGTGAACGAGTGAATCTACGTAGAACCGCGCCGGACGTCCGTCGTTCGCCAGATATTTTCGCGGATTCGTTTTGTTATCGATCGCGACCAGGTCCGGCCGAACGTAAAATCCATGGTCGATGCGACCGATTGTTCCCGGAAACGCGCCGCCGCCGTGTGAAAAGGCAACTCGCAAATTCGGAAAACGCTCGAAGACGCCACCGAATATCATGGAGCAAATCGCGAGCGAAGTTTCGGCCGGCATTCCGACGAGCCACGGCAGCCAATATTTTGGCATCCGATCCGTGCCCATCATGTCCCAGGGATGCACAAAGACGGCGGCATCGAGTTTTTCGGCCGTTTTCCAAACAACGTCGAGAGATGGATGGTCGAGGTTGCGGCATTGGGGGCCGTGACAATGGTCATTCGGATCGACATGCGTGCCGATCTCGACACCGCGCAAGCCAAGCTCGCGGACGCAACGCTCCAATTCGCGCGCGGCAAGATCGACATCTTGCAGGGGAATTGTCCCCAGCCCTGCGAAGTTTTTTGGATGAGCGCGAACAACTTCCGCGATGTGATCATTTAAGATTCGCGAAAGATCGAACGCGTCTTGCGGTTTGGCCCAGTAACTGAACATCACCGGAACGGTCGAAAGGATTTGCATCGAAACGCCAGCGCGATCCATATCTTCCAGACGGCGTTCGGGGTTCCAAACGTTGTCGGTGACCTCGCGGAACACACGATGGCCAATCATCATGCGCGCGCTGCATTCGTCACGGTGCTCCAGTCGGATGAATCCGGAGTAACCGAACTTTTTGTCCAGGTCCGGCCAATCGCGCGGCAAAATGTGAGAATGGAGGTCGATCTTCATTCAAAAGAAGCAAACGTCCAACGCTCAACGCCCAACGCTCAACGTCAAAATCGGAAAAGCTCGCACTCTCATTCGTGCTCCTGCTCGTGCTCGAGGCGCTACAGCGCCTTCATCGGTTGCGGTTTTTGAACTTTCGCTCCGCATTTTTTGCAAGTGCGGCGTGCGTCATCATTCCAGAAATCGAGCATCGCCTTGCTGAAATGCTCGACGATGTCCGCGCAGTCAAAATGGATGTCTTCGACCAATGCTCCGCAATTTTCGCAGTAGAAAATGACGTGTTCTTTTTCTCCAGGCGGACGGCGCCGCTCGACAACCACACCGATTGTGTCCGGCGGCCGCTGCGGCGAATGCGGAACATTTGGCGGGATAAAGAACGTTTCGCCTTCTCTGACGATATGATCGACAATGCGGTCTCCTTCGCGAATGCGCACCTTGATGTCGCCCTTGAGCTGGTAAAAGTACTCCTCCGAATCAACAAGATGAAAATCGTTCCGCGCGTTTGGCCCCTTGATGACCATTACGAAAAAATCCCGGCCATCGTAGAGATAACGATTGCTCACCGGCGGTTGAAATTTGTCGGCGTTCTTTTCGATCCAGTTCTTCAGGTCAATCGGCGGCTGCACAGTGGTCATGGCAAAGCGTATTTGGCCACGCCGGAAGCGTCAAACCGGGGCGTTGCCTCGCCATCGCGACTATTGTGTGCTGCGGCGCCCCTTGGTCGGTCCGATTACGAAACGACCGTTACGGGTGTCAGAACCGACTTTAGAGTTGAAGTGCCTTCACGAAGACCACATAAGTATCCCCTTCTATGAACCCCCGCCCCTTATTCCAGATTGCAGCCGCAGGCCTCGTCGCGTTCGTTATGTGGAGTTGCGAGGAGTATCCACCTTATGCCACGTCTGGCTTTTATCCCCGTGCCGCTCCCGCAGGTTGGTGGCATGACGACGGCGCTTCGGGCTCGCCTAAAATCGTCGTGCATATCGGCGAACAGAAAGCTTACTTTTACAAAGGAAAAACATTGGTCGGCGAAACGACCGTCTCCACGGGTAAACCCGGTTTTTCCACTCCACCCGGTCACTACACGGTCGTATCAAAGGATGTAGATCACGTCTCAACCGTATTTGGCGATTATGTGGATAGTTATGGCAGCGTGGTGAGATCAAATATTGACTCACGAAAAGATTCCCGCCCAAAAGGCTCGCATTTCGATGGCGCGCGGATGCCGTACGCGATGTTCTTCACGGGCGGTTATGCGATGCACCAGGGATATGTTCCGCCGTTTGCTGCATCGCACGGTTGCATTCGCATACCTAAGGGAATGGCAAGTCAGTTTTTCGAACA
>DATASP010000025.1:0-33762 GCA_036269155.1 Candidatus Udaeobacter sp. | reverse complement strand
CTATGCCGAAATTGATCGATGGACGCGCAATCGCGGAGAAAGTCTACGTCGATCTGCGTCGCGAAATTGCGGAACTAAAAGCAAGAGGTGTTATCCCCGGTCTTGCCGTTGTGCTCGTTGGAGATGATCCAGCTTCGCGTGCGTATGTTCGTTCGAAAGACAAAATGTGTCGCGAACTTGGGCTGCACTCAGTGAAGCTGGAGCTCCCAGCATCGATCACACAGACAGAGCTTCTCGGTCGCGTCGAAGAACTCAATCGAGATTCTGCGATTCACGGCATTCTTGTTCAGTCGCCGCCGCCCGAGCACATTGACGAGGCAGCAATCGTGCGGGCGCTCGACCCGCGCAAGGATGTGGACGGTTTTCACCCGGAAAACGTCGCGAAGCTCGTGCTCGACGATCCGAGCGGCTTTGTGCCGTGCACGCCGCTTGGGGTGCAACGTTTGCTTACTGAAACCAAAGTAGAAATTGACGGCGCGCACGTCGTGGTTCTTGGCCGCAGCATGATTGTAGGCAAGCCGCTGGCTCTTCTTCTCATGCAAAAAAACCAAAATGGGAACGCCACCGTGACGGTCGTCCACTCCCGCAGCCGCGATCTCACGCAGATTATTCGGTCAGCGGATATTGTCGTGGCGGCAATTGGCCGCGCCGAATTCGTCAAAGTCGATCACGTGCGCGAAGGCGCCGTCGTGATCGATGTAGGCATCAATCGCGTAGAAGACGCGGGAAGCACGCGCGGTTATCGTCTGGTTGGCGATGTCGCATTTGACGAAGTGTCAAAAAAAGCCAGCGCGATCACGCCTGTCCCTGGCGGCGTGGGGCCGATGACCATCGCGATGTTAATGGCGAACACAGTAAAAGCGGCAAGGCAATCGCTGTAGCCACGTGCCTGCGGCACGTCTATCCCAGACGGCCCACAGGGCCGCGGCTACAACTCCGCGAAACGATTTTCGCGGTAAGAAGCTTCAAAATCGCTGGTTCGATTCGCGCAACGCGAACGAACAACGATCCGACGCGTGGCCACAACACCGCGCTACGCGCCAGCCGGTTGATCCAGAGCCTTCCCCGATACATTTGGGCGGAAGCGCGAGTGAATTCTCGCAACGCTGATTGTCGATCTTTGCCCCGAACGATTTTCGTGATCGCGTCTGCTGCCAGTTCTCCCGAGCGTAGGGCATAGTAAATTCCTTCCCCGGTAAATGGCTCCACCACGCGGGCGGCGTCGCCGATGAAGAGAAGATTTTCGCGGGCGCAAGGAACGGGCGACCGGGTAAGCGGCGTGATCGTGCGCCAGGGTTGATCGGGAGTGATTTCAAAATGGCGTTCCGCCCATTTGCGCAATCTGGAAATTGTTGGAGGCGTGCCCACGAGGCAAAGATTTAGCTGCATTTCATTCACCGGAGCCTGGCCGGAATAACCCTCTGGAAGAAATTGCAGGATGATGCGTCTGCCAAAATTTCCCGGCAGCGGGACGTGTGCTTGCAGCGCCACGCGTTCGCGCGCGGGGCGTGGCAGCAAATTGCGCAAGCGCGCGACCGTGGAGTTGCGTCCGTCTGCACCGATTAAAATCCGCGCGACGAAAGTCTCTCCGCCGTCGGTCTCGATGTTCCAGGCGCAGCTGTAGCCATGCCCCTCTGGAGCGTCGAGGTCGGGACGGGCCACAGGTCCGTGGCTACAGATCTTCTCGCTATTGCTGTTGGCCAATGCCGTGACCGTTGTTCCCTCGCGAACGTCCGCGCCGACATCGCGAGCACGCGTTAGCAGGAGATCGTCGAAAAGACTGCGTTTCACCGATACTTCGCAATTGTGGCCGGTTGGAAGATCGACTACCACTTTATGGCCGTCGATCGCGATAAACTCGACCGAGTCCAGCTTGGAATGCGGCAAATCTCGGACGCGCTGCGCAACACCAAGGTGTTCCAGCACCGCCCAGCATGACGGATTCAAACAATCGCCGCACACCTTTTCGCGGGGAAATTTTTCTCGTTCAATAACAAGCGTGCGCAGACCGGCCAGCGCACAAAACGCCGCGCAGCTCGACCCCGCGGGGCCCCCGCCTACAATTGCGACATCAAACATCTGCATTGGAGTAATGGAGTAGTGAATTCAGTCAAACGTATTACTCCACTACTCCAATACTCCAGCCGCCCATTCCGCGCTGGCGTGCGATTCAATACGAGAGCAAATTAAAGTTAGATGAGCTGGTCTCTCCCAGTCTTTCGCGTCGCCGGCATCCAATTACGGATTCACATTACGTTCTTACTGTTGATCGCCTGGCTGGCGTTCGGCTATTACGCGCACGGCGGTTCCGCGGTTGCGGCGAGTCGGGTTATATTTGTCCTGCTTCTTTTTCTGTGTGTGGTGCTGCACGAGTTCGGGCACGCATTCGCCGCGAAGGCTTTTGGAATTAATACGCCAGACATCACCTTGCTGCCCATCGGCGGAGTGGCGCGACTGGAACGGATGCCAGAGGAACCGGTGCAGGAATTAATCATCGCGGTGGCGGGGCCATTGGTGAATGTCGTGATCGCCCTCGGTTTGTTTGTGGTTGGCGGAGCACAAGGTTTGCTTAATCGGTCGACGGTCGAAGGCGGCGGTCTCATCGCGCAGTTGCTCACCATCAACATCATGCTGGTTCTTTTTAATTTGTTGCCGGCGTTTCCAATGGATGGCGGGCGGGTGTTGCGCGCGCTGCTCGCAACGCGGATGAGCTATGCGCGCGCTACGCAAGTCGCCGCGACCGTTGGACAGGGTTTTGCCTTCGTATTCGGCTTTATCGGTCTGCTCTGGAACCCATTCCTCATCTTCATTGCGCTTTTCGTTTATATCGGTGCATCGCAAGAGGCGGCGCTGGCACAGATGAAGGATGTCTCGCGCCGGTTTCCAGTCTCCAGCGCGATGGTGCGCGAGTTTCGCACGCTCACAGAAAACGCCAGCCTGCAGGAAGCGGTGGACGCGTTGCTTGCGACTTCACAGCACGATTTTCCGGTTGTGGATGAAACCGGCAGTGTAGCCGGTTTATTGACGCGTCACGATCTCATAGCCGCGTTAAGAAAGAACGATCCGACTCTGACGGTCGGTGATGTGATGCGCCGCGACATTCCCACCGTGACCACGGGCACGCGATTCGAAGACGCATTCCGGATCATGCAGGAGTACAACTGCCCAGCAGTGCCCGTGCTGGACCGGATGAAGCGCCTGGTCGGCTTGCTCACGCCCGAGAACGTTACCGAACTGATGATGGTGCACTCGGCGATGCCGCAACGGCGGGTTTTGTAACCGCTTACCGGGAAGTCCGGCATCTTGCCGGACTCGGCAGGCTGGCACCCTGCCAGCCGAGACAAGCAAGATGCTTGTCTTCCTATAATATGCGCGAGAACACCTCGCGTGATAGGTCAGGAGCTGATGCGCATCGGCATCAGCACGTACAGGAACGGCGTCTGAATTTTCAAAACGCCCGGGCTCATCTCGTCGATAAGGTCGAGAAAGACTTCGTCCTCGGTCAGTGCGCGCAGTGGCGCCATCAGAAACTCCGGATTAAACGCGATGGAAAACTCGCGACCCTTATAGGCGACAGCAAGCGATTCCTTCGCTTCACCCACCTCCGGCGTATTGGCAGTGATGTCGATGTTATTCTTGCTGAAATTCAGTTTGATCGAGTGCGACTTGTCGCTGGCCAGCAGCGAGACGCGTCGCAGCGAGTTTAGAAACATTTCGCGCTCGAGTTTTATTCGTTCCTTTGCTTCGCCAGGAATGACCTGCCGGTAGTTTGGATAATTGCCCTCAATCAATTTTGAGACGAGCAGCGTTTTGTTGAGATCAAACGCGATCTGGCCGCTGCCCACGCTCACCTTGACTTCACCGTCGTCCGTGAGGAGGCGTTGCAATTCTGTCACCGCTTTAGTCGGAACGATCAGGTCTGCTTCGTGGCTGCGCGGGAATTCCAGTTCGATTTCCCCCATGGCCAGTCGCCGCCCGTCCGTTGCCACGAGCGTTAATTTGTTGTCCTTAAAACTGAACAAAACGCCGTTGAGCACGTAACGGGTCTCGTCGGTCGATATGGCATAGGAAGTTTTGCGCAGACCGTCGCGCAAATCCTTCTGTCGAATCGTGACAACTTTCGCGCCCTCGAATTTCGGCAATGGCGGAAATTCATCCTCGGGCAATCCGAGAATTTTGAAAAAACTTTGACCGCTGCGGATGGAAGCGGCGTTTTTCCCATCCACATCGACCTGAATTTCGCTCGAAGGCAGTTCGCGAACGATGTTAAAAAGGCGCCGTGCCGGGAGAGTAGTCGCTCCTGTTTTGTCCACGTGCGCCTCGCAACTGCCGCGTACCCCGACATCAAGGTCGGTTGTGGTGAGATGGATTTCATCCTCGGCGGCCTGCAGCAAAACGTTGGAAAGAATTGGAAGTGTCGTGCGAGTGCTGACGACGTTTTGGACTTGTTGCAGACCTTCGAGCAGTTTTTCTTTCGTAACGCTAAATTTCATAATGAACAGAAGCGTTTAAGATGTAGCGCTTCGGATTTTGTTCGGCAACCGCAATCTCTATGACGTGGGGCAGGTTTGTAACTTGCCATTACCGGAAGCGCAAGCTGTAAACGGGCCGGCTGTAAGCTCAACGCTGGAGAGAACTGTCGATGAACGATATCGTCTGGCGAATGTTGTCCTGCTCGGTCATCCGTTTCTTTACCAACTTGCACGCGTGCAATACAGTGCCGTGATCGCGTCCGCCGAAGGCCTCGCCAATTTCATTCAAAGACGACTTCGTAAGCTCGCGCGCCAGATACATCGCCACTTGTCGCGGAAAGGCGATGCTGGCCGGACGCCGCCTGCTTGTCATGTCGGCCACCCGCACATCGAATTGTTCAGCCACGCGCCGCTGAATTTGTTCGATCGTGACGGAATGCCGCCCTTCCTCCTGCAAAATATCCTTCAACAAATGCTCCACCACTTCCTGCGTCAGTTCCTTGCCGCTGAGTGATGCAAACGAGGCTACCCGCATGAGCGCGCCTTCCAGACGGCGGACATTTGTGCGAATGCGGCTGGCGAGAAATTGAAAAACGTCATCGTGCAATTGGATCTGCATTGTGCACGCTTTTTTCCGCAAGATTGCCAGACGTGTCTCGATGTCCGGCGGCTGAAGCTCAGCTGTAAGTCCCCATTCAAACCGCGAAACCAGGCGGTGTTCCAGATTCGCGATTTCCGAGGCCGGACGGTCGCTGGATAGGACGATCTGTTTGTGCCCGTCAAAAAGTGTATTGAATGTGTGAAAGAATTCCTCCTGGGACCGCTCCTTGCCACCCAGAAATTGGATGTCATCAATCAAAAGAAGATCGGCCTGGCGATAACGCTTCCGGAACTTGACCAGATTGCTGTGCTGGATCGCGTCGATGAACTCGTTAATGAAGAGTTCGCTCGAGAGGTAGATTACCTTCACGTTTTTTTTCTTCGCCCAAACGTATTGACCGATGGCCTGCATCAAATGGGTCTTGCCAAGACCCACCCCGCCGTAAACGAACAGCGGGTTGTACGTGCGCGCCGGCGCCTGCGCGACGGCGAGACTTGCCGCGTGCGCAATTTCGTTGTTTGGGCCCACCACGAAAGACTCGAACGTGTTCCGTGGATTGAGGCCGGGAACCGTTGCGCCTGGTTTTGAGTTACCAGGAGGAGGCGGCAAAACTTCTTCCAGCGGCATGGAATCTTCCACGGCTGCTTGCGCGCCAGGTCCTGACGGCAGGCAAAACTTCACCGAGCGTGGGCTGCCAAACGTGGTGACGATCGCAGTTTCCAACGCCGGCATGTAATTACTCTCAATCCAAAATTGATAAATGTTGTTTGGAACGCCAAACGTTAGGGATTTGTCTTTTGCATCGATCAACTCGACAGCAGAAAACCAGCGCTTGAAACTATCGGCGCTAATCTGCGGCTTGAGCGCAGCTGATAACCGCTGCCACAGCTGCGCACATTTTTTATCCATAGCAGAGTTGTTAACAGTGTTACACAAATGCCACAGTCACTGGCGCGCGGGAAAATGCTCGGTGAAACCAAGGTGCGGTGGAGCTATCGCCCGGTGCGATCCGCCGGGGGAATGCCGAAAAAAAAAGTCAAAAACGTGCAAATACGCGGGAAAACGGACAAACGCACGCTTCAACGTTACTGTGGGTTCAACCTGCCGCGCATGCGCAGTTAGTTGTTCTTTCGATGAACTCTTGGTGTTGTTCATTCTCGCCGATGAAAGTTTCTCAGAAATGTTCACAACTTATTCACATCCGCTTTGTCCCCGTCCTCGCCAGCGGGCTTGAGACTAGAAACCGGTCTCAAAATCGACAAGAAAAAAATGAATTTTATTTTTAATCGCCAAAAAAAAATTTCTTGACTAGAAAACCGAAACACGCGTGTCCGAGGAAAAACCGAAAATGGTTGCTCGGGCAAATTTCGGCGCGACGTTTGGCCGCCCAAAATTAGCAATTGCCGCGGCGAGCTGCTCGGAATCGTTGCATCCTTTGGGGCACTCCCGAGTTGACCGGAATGGCCTGCATGCGCAATTTTGACGGCCCCCAGAGTGCCAAGAGGAATCGCTCTCCGAATCAAAAATGCAGCCAATGCACGCGGAAATGACGAGCTGGCAGGAGAACCGTACCGGCAATTCGAACCGGTCCGCGATGCGCCGAATTCTTGTACTCGGCCTGATCGCTTTTTTTCTTTCTGCGCCGTGCGCATTTCCGGTGGATGAGCTGGTGCCGCCGTTCGGCTTTCGTTGGACCGACTCGATGGCGCGTGTGGACGCCGTTCTGCACGGCGCAAAGGCCAAAATTGCCTCGCGGGAAAAAAAAGAGAACCGTGAAATCTGGACTGTGGAAGGGCTCGTCCATCCTGGATTAAAGCGCACGGTTTTCACGTTCAAGCAGAGGGCGCTTGTGGCGATCGAATTACAATATGAATACCCGGAGTGGTCGATCGAACGTTACAACCAGCGAATGGGAGAGATTCGCAAGTACTTCGACGAAAAGTACGGAACGGGAAAACTTGTTTCGCGTTCTCGCGACAACGACACGGACGTGATTCAGACACTGGTCGGCTATCAGTGGATGGTCGGCGCGACGATGCTTGAGCTTTTTTATTTCTCGGCGCAACACGATAAGCTCGTTTACCGCACCATCACTGTTGATTACAAGGCGCTGTAGACGGTTCGGGTAGTTGCCCCGAACCGCGTCCTTCGCAATCGCCGCCGGCAGCTTTTTTCCTAGTCTTAGCGGCCGCGACAAGCTATCACGTCTTGCTGCAACGTAAGCGAGAAGTTGCTATGCCAACCTCAGACGTCACTCAATCTGTTAGTTCTAGTGTTGCCGAAATTCTGGCGAAGCTCGAGACCGACCCGAAGAACGGCTTGAACGCCGCCCAACTACAGGAACGTTTGAAAAAGTACGGCCCGAACACGCTCGCGGAAGAAAAAAAAAGCGCCCTTTCTGTTTTCCTGCCTTATTTCTGGGGGCCTATCCCATGGATGATTGAGGCGGCTGCGCTGATGGCCTTGATCGTAAGAGACTGGGGTGACTTCACGATTATCACCGCACTTTTGCTATTCAACGCCTTGCTAGGGTTCTGGGAGGAACATGAAGCTTCCAATGCACTCGATGCCTTGAAGAACTCGCTGGCGTTGAAAGCACGTGTGCTTCGCAGTGGAGAGTGGCAGGAAGTCGACGCCCGTACGCTCGTGCCTGGAGATATCGTTCGCCTGTACCTCGGCGACGTTGTACCTGCTGACTGCAATCTCATCCAAGGCGACTACATCAGCATCGACCAATCGGCGCTTACAGGAGAATCGCTGCCAGTCACCAAAAAATCGGGCGAGAAGGCGTACTCCGGCTCCGTCGTGAAACAGGGAGAAATGGTCGCAGTGGTTACGGCGACCGGAGCGAATACCTTTTTTGGGCGAACCGCAAAATTAGTCGCCGCCGCCGGAAGCGTTTCCCACTTCCAGAGAGCCGTAATGAAGATCGGTAACTTCCTGATTATCCTGGCACTGGTCTTGGTTGTGATTCTGGTGGCCAGCCGTCTTTTCGATATGCGGGGCCACTACGATCGCATTGCGTTGTTAAGGCTCGCCGAAGTAGTGCTCGTCCTTTTGGTGGCGTCAGTGCCGGTGGCGATGCCTGCCGTACTGTCGGTGACAATGGCTTTGGGAGCACGAATTCTTGCCAGGAGTAAGGCAATCGTTTCCCGCTTGGAGTCGATCGAGGAATTGGCAGGCGTCGATGTGCTCTGTTCCGATAAGACCGGCACGTTGACCCAGAACAAGCTGACCCTCGGCGAAGCGGAACCGTGGGCCGGAACCGACGTAGCAACATTGATTCTGATGGCGTCCTTAGCCTCGCGCGCAGCTGATAACGACCCGATTGATCTCGCAGTAATGGATGGCTTGAAAGACCCCTCCATACTTAAGAGCTATCAACAGGAAAATTACGTTCCGTTCGATCCGGTCAACAAACGGACCGAGGCAACCATCAAGGATGCCTCTGGTAAAACTTTTAGAGTTACTAAAGGCGCGCCGCAGGTGATTCTCGGGCTGGCGAAGCTTTCTGGCTCGGACTTTGAGAAAGCTAACCAGACAGTGAACAGTTTGGCCGGTCATGGCTATCGCACCATAGGTGTTGCTGTCGCCCAAGGCGATGGCCCGTGGATATTCCAGGGAATTCTTCCACTGCTTGATCCGCCCCGACCCGATTCTAAGAGCACCATAGCAGAGGCTCGTGCGTACGGCGTTAACGTGAAGATGGTTACCGGCGATAACGTCGCTATTGCCCGGCAGATCGCATTACAACTAGGCATGGGCGCAAATATTCGGCCGGCGACTGAACTTTTTCCTGGCGACGTCACAAAAGGCCAGATCCCGCTGGACGCTGCCGAAAAAATCGAGGAGGCCGACGGTTTCGCGGAGGTTTTCCCGGAACACAAATACGCGATCGTAAAAATACTGCAGCAGAACGGCCACATCGTCGGAATGACCGGCGACGGAGTCAATGATGCTCCTGCGCTAAAGCAAGCGGATGTGGGGATTGCTGTCTCCGGCGCAACAGAAGCAGCTCGGGCGGCTGCGGCTTTAATTCTGACTGCACCAGGCCTGTCTGTGATCATCGAAGGGATCGCGGAAGCGAGACGCATCTTCGAGCGAATGATGAGCTACGTTTTGTATCGGATCGCTATGACTATCGCGATCATGGTGTTCGTCGTACTGGCGTCGATCTATTACCACTTCTTTCCTCTAACTGCGATTATGCTTATCGCGCTTGCCCTCCTGGATGATGTTCCCATAATGACCATCGCGTTTGATAATGCGAGCGTGCCGCCTCAGCCCGTGAAATGGGAGTTGCATCGTGTGTTAATGATTTCGTCAGTCCTGGGACTGCTCGGAGTTATTCAAAGCTTTGGACTGCTGTACTTAGGTGACACGCTTCACCACCTGGACCGACCACAGCTGCAGACGATGATGTTTCTGCAACTCGTTGCCGGCGGGCACCTCATGTTATTTGTGACTCGCACCCGTGGGCTCTTTTGGAGGCCGCCCTATCCAAGCTCGAAGCTTTTATTTGCAATCGTTGCGACTCAAATCGCTGCGGTGTTGATGTGTAGTCAGGGCTGGCTCGTGCCGCCGCTTCCCTGGAAAATCATCGGTTTTGTTTGGGGCTACAACCTGCTTTGGATGATAGTGCAGGACATCGTGAAACTTGGACTTTATCGCGTGCTGGATCCCGCTCGTTCTTGGAAGAACTGGCTTTTCGAACCCCTGTGAGTTCCCGTGACTAGTGCGCAAAAAGCTGTGCGGTAAATCAAGAAGAGAAAAACAATCATGCCAAACTATCGGAAAAAACTCGCCGTGAAGCTTGGATCCAAGATCCGGCTAAAAGATTTCGACCCCGGCTATCACGGAAAGCATCAGTCACGCAAATCAGCTTTGCCGGAAATTGAGGAGAACCGGCAGAAAATGGACGAGCTGCAATATCTCATGTATGCGGAGAACAAGCATTCGCTTCTCATTGTATTGCAGGGCCTCGACGCGGGCGGCAAAGACGGCGTAGTCCGCCACGTTTTCACTGGGCTGAATCCTGAGGGTTGTATGGCTGTTAACTTTAAAGAACCGACCCCGAAGGAGCTGGCGCACGATTTTCTTTGGCGCGTGCATCCGCACGTGCCCGCCAAAGGCTCCGTTGTTATTTTCAATCGCTCCCACTACGAAGATGTGCTGGTGGCAAGAGTTCATGGCTTGGTCCCCGAAAAGATCTGGTCTAAGCGCTACGTTGAAATAAATGATTTTGAACGGCTAATAACCACCGAGAACAACACAACAATTCTCAAATTCTTCCTGCACATCTCGAAAGAGGAACAGCTTGCCCGGTTTAAAAAGCGACTGGATGACTCCGCTCGTCAGTGGAAGATCAGTGAATCGGATTACAAAGAGCGAGAGTATTGGGATGACTACACGAAGGCATTCGAGGATGTGCTTACCAAAACCAGCACCGATCATGCCCATTGGTTTATCGTTCCTTCAAATCACAAGTGGTTTCGCGATCTGGCTATTTCGCAGATCATTGTTCGGGAGATGGAAGCGATGGGAATGCAGTTTCCGAAACCAACCGTGAACCTGGCCGAAATTCGCCGCAAGTACCACCAGGCGGCCGGCCCTGGGAAAGCAAACCGGCACAAGAAGCGGTAACATTGGGCGAAATCACGCTATCCCAGCGCCTGACGCTGTTATTAGACGCGTCGCCGCTGAACGGGTTCCAACGATGGCTTTGGGTGCTATCTACCGGTGGCACGCTGCTTGATGGCTTCGCTATTTTCGTCCTTGGAGTGGCAATGCCTCTTATTATTGCTCTGCTCCATCTCACAGCTGATGTTGTAGGTCTCATCGGCGCAAGTCTGGTGCTTGGTGCCGTGTTTGGCGCTGGCTTCGGCGGCCTAATGGCAGACCACCTTGGTCGAAAGCCGTTGATGCTCGCGGACATGATAATTATTTGCGCAGGCGCGGCGACCAGCGCCTTAGCCGAAGGCCCAGCGATGTTGTTTATCGGGCAATTCCTCGTCGGGGTGGGAATCGGCATCGATTTCCCCGTCAGCAGCAGTTACGTTTCGGAAGTCTTGCCAAGACGCGATCGCGAGCGATTGATGGTCGCCACGATTGCCTGCCAGGCGCTTGGTATGCTGCTCGCGGCTGCAATTACGCTGGAGCTGCTGAAAACCGTCGAGAGCATGCAGAACTGGCGACTTTTCCTGGCGAGCGAAGGCATCATTGCCCTTCTATTTTTTTTGCTCCGTCTTCCAGCGCCAGACAGTCCGCATTGGTTGATGGCCCGAGGCAGATTTGCCGAGGCTGCGCAGGCGTTCATCCGGATCATGCCTGAGCAACGCGAGGCAGTGTTGCAAGTTACCAGCCACGTTGGAAACCAGAACCGCGCAAGTACGATTGCGCACGCGAGAATGCCAGGGCTTCGGATTCTTTTCTCGCGCACCTACCGAGCTCGTACGGTGCTTGTCGCAATCCCGTGGTTCTTGATGGATATCGCCACTTACGGCGTGGGTCTCTTCACTCCGATTATCTTGGGTGCGATTGATGTTTCCGATAAGACACATGGCGTCATTGCTGATGACTTTGCCGACGCGAGGGGAAGCAGTGCAATCGATTTGTTCCTGCTCTTCGGCTTCCTTCTTGGAATCTGGGCAGTTCCAAAGTTCGGACGCATCCGTATGCAGATCATCGGCTTCGCCGGCATGATTTGCGGCATGATCCTGCTCATGATCGCTGTTTACCTATCGAATTCGAGGTTGCACATTCCGCTCGTGTTCATCGGATTTATTTTGTTTAACATGTTAATGAACGCAGGACCTAATTCCACGACCTTTACGCTGGCTCCCATCCTTTTTCCGACTCAATTGCGGGCGACGGCCAGCGGATTTGCGGCTGGTGCTGCCAAAATCGGAGCGACGCTCGGCGTCTTTGTCCTGCCAATTTTAAAGAACAAATTCGGCGTTCCAGCGGTACTGGGAATGATGGCGGCAGTCAGCCTTCTGGGTCTGACAGTCACCTTGATCTTCGGTCGTCAGGATATGGAATATTGAAGCGAGCCAGGAATCAACGGCCGTTCGTCGCGTCAACCGTTTCTCAATTGCGGGACCCGAATCAGTTGGGATGCCCAGCCTCGATGTTAAGCCCTTCGTACGTTTCGGCGACGATGTGATCGACTACTGCCTTGATATCGTGCGAGCGTTCGTACATCGCGAGCTGTCGATCTGCGCCGGTGCCCTCGCGCATGATCCGTTCGATATGCGCCATTTCGCGATGCGTGCCGAACTCGTCGACTTCGCTTACCACGAACTCCAGCAGTTCAGTCAGTAAACTTCGCTCTTCCACTTCCATTTCCTTGCCGAAGTCGATTAGTTTTCCATGGATTCCGTAACGCGCAGCGCGCCAGCGGTTCTCATCCAGAAGACGGCGCCGGTAAATCCGAAACGTGGTGTTTTGCCGCAGCAATTTAAAAAGCTTTGCGATGATGGCTTGGATCAGCGCCGCGATTGCAAGTGTGTCGTCCACCCGTGTTTGAGCATCGCACACGCGGACTTCCAATGTATCAAAGAATGGGTGCAGCCGGATGTCCCACCAGATCTTTTTCGCGTTATCGATGCATCCAGTTTTTACCAGCAGCTTGCAATAATCTTCGTACTCTGAAAGCGATTCGAACGAATCGGGAATGCCCGTGCGCGGAAAACGTTCGAACACTTTGAGCCGATAACCTTTCAATCCCGTGGCTTCGCCTACCCAAAACGGCGAGTTCACCGACAGCGCGTAAAGATGCGGCAAAAAATAGCGCGCCTGATTCATCACGTGAATGGCCATTTCGCGATCGGGAATGCCCACGTGCACGTGCAATCCAAAAATAAGGTTCGCACGAGCGAGCAGTTGCATGTCTTCAATGATCTGCTTGTAACGTTCCCCTTCGGTGATGTGTTGGTCGCGCCAGTGCGAAAACGGATGCGTGCCGACGGAGGCGATTTTGAGCCCTGCCCTCCCGGCGAGCTCGGCCAATTTGCTGCGAAGATCAAGGACATGTGTGCGCGCGTGCTCGATCGAATCGCAAATCTCAGTGCCGAGCTCGACCACCGACTGGTGCATCTCGGGTTTGATCTGCTCCTTGAGGAGGATCTTCCCGCCTTCGAGAATTTCGTGAATATGCGACCGCAGCTCGCGCGTTTCCGGATCGATAATCGCGAACTCCTCTTCGATGCCGAGAGTAAACGTGTGGTCTTTCGCGCTCATTACCGATGATAACTGTCTCTCAAAATTGCCAACCTGTCACTCTGAGCGACGGGAAGTCAGGCATCTTGCCTGACTAGGCCAAGACAATCTGGAAGGTTGCGTTTCCGATCTACGCCAGTTCGCTCAGCGAACGCCGCGTCACTGCGGCTTGCAGGAATTTCCCCCAGCTCAGATTGTCGCGGCCGGGAACGTGTTCGCGGGCTTTGCGGATGGCCATTTCCGAAATTGCTTCGACAACCCATTCGAAATTGGGTTGTCCGATCCACGCCGCTTCGCAATCGGGCGCGGGATTGCAAAAGTCGATCGCGACCGGCACGCCATCGCGAATGGCAAATTCGACTGTGTTCAGGTCGTAGCCGAGAAATTGATTTAATCGCAGCACGCCTTCCTCAACCTTTTGCAGAATTTCTTTTGGCGCGTGCCATTCGGTTTGGTAACGCAAATGAAACGGATGCCGCGGCTCGTAGGGCATGATCCGGACGTGCCGCTGGTCGATCGAATAACAGCGGAAGTACATGTCAAATTTCACTTCCTCCTGCAACATCATCACCAACTGGCCAGTATCGTTGTAAGCGCGGAAGAATTCGTCGCGATTGTGCAACCGATAGACGTTCTTCCACCCGCCACCTGCGAACGGTTTGAAGAACGCAGGCCAGCCTACGTAATCGAAAATCGCTTCCCAATCGAGGGGGTAGCCGAGATTCCGGAAAGATTTGTCGTTCGTGTCGGGCGGCGGTTGATTTGATGGAAGTAACACGGTGCGCGGAACTGCAACGCCGATCTTTGTCGCCAGCGCGTTGTTGAAAAATTTTTCATCGGCGCTCCACCAAAACGGATTATTTACGACAGCCGTTCCGGTGAGTGCTGCGTTCTTGAGCCAGGCGCGATAAAACGGCACGTCCTGTGAGATACGGTCGATCACCACGTCGTATCCACACGGCTCGCCCTGAATCACGCTGTCGATCCTGACGAATTCTGCGGCGATGTCTTTGCCGCCCGCTTTTTGATTCACCCGCTCGACAAATGCCGGCGGGAAACTCTGTTCCTGGCCAAAAAGAATTCCGATTTTTTTCATATGCACACAACCGCGGATCACCCTCCTTCGCTCAAGGCTACGGCGGGCGGGCAACGGATAACACGGATGAGGTCGGGTTAGGGCGCGCAGTAAAGCGCTACCCCCTTGAATCTCATTAACACCGAGGCTTTAAGCCCGGTGACTTCGCGTGTGCAGCGGAAATAAGCCGTTTTGACGGCTTTGTCCAGAGAGCGAAGTTTGAATCCCTCCGGCGAAGGAATAACGTAGGGCCATGGTCAAGAAATTGCTGCACACGCGCTATCGCGTACATGACCTTGAGAAAACGGTTTCATTTTACAAGGATGTTCTCGGACTCGAAGAGGTTCGACGACACACATCGGGCCGCGGATCGCGGCTTGTCTTCTTGAAAGCGCCAGGCAGTGACGAGGAAATCGAGCTTTGCAAATTTGATGAAAGCGGTCCGGTGCAGGTTGGCTCCGATCTGACGCATCTCGCATTCGAAGTGGATGATTTGGACAAGTTTGCGAAACACGCAGCCGCCAAAGGTTACCCGCTGTCGGACGGGCCGCATCCAAGCAGTGGCGGCAGAATCGCCTTCGTTGATGCACCTGAAGGCTATGAAATCGAACTAATTGAGCGCGCGCGAAAATCGTAGGCGTTCCGGCGGAAAATCTGCGACGCTTGCGCACGCGAAAGTTTTGTCTCTAATTTCCCGGGCATGATGTGGCGCAAACGAACTCTCCTTCTTTGCGCACTCCTCTCAGCGTTCGCGCTTAGCGCTTGGAGTCAGGATGCAACTGACTCCGAGGCAGTGCGACCGGGCGGGGTTTCCGGCCCCATTCGCAAAGCGAAGGCTGTCACAGCCAGGGACACGGACACGGACGATGCCGACGCTGAGTCTAAATCTGCTCGGAACACTAAAAGCTCGAAATCAAGTCATGCTTCGTCGCACCGGAAACGCGCAAAGGCAAAACAAGACACTCAGGACACAATTCCCGCGCCGACCGAGTTCACTCCCGAAGGGATACCGAAAACCACCGCGGCGTCAGTGATCGTGGTTGACGCGAACAGCGGCAAAATCCTATACGAAAAAAACGCCGACCAAACACGACCCGCAGCGAGCACGCAAAAATTATTGACAGCTCTCATTGTAGCGGAGAGCGGTTTTCTGGATCGGCCGGTCACGGTGCAGCCTACAGATACGATGGCCGACCCGGTGAAGTTGAACATTAAAGCAGGCGACACTTATCAGCGGATCGATCTCCTGCGCGCCTTATTGGTGAAAAGCCCCAATGACGTTGCGCGATGCCTGGCACGGGACAATGCGGGCAGTATCGAGGCGTTTGCGGAGGTTATGAATAGACGCGCTCAACAACTTGGAGCTGTGCATTCGCACTTTGTGAATCCAAATGGTTTGCCAATGCCGGGGCAGTACTCAAGCGCGCGCGACCTCTCGCTTATAGCCCGCGCTGCCTACGCCAATCAGACGATTCGATCCATCGTTTGTCTTCCGCAGCTTGTCTTCCGGTACGCCAATGGCCGCACCCGAGAGCTTGAAAATACGAACAAACTTCTCAGACGCGTCCCGTACTGCAACGGGATGAAAACCGGTTACACAGACGCCGCAGGCAAATGTTTGATTGCAAGCGGCACGCGCCCGGGCAAAGACGTCATCGTTGTTGTGCTGGGCGACAGCTCGAGCCATGTGTGGCGCGATGCGTCTGCCATGCTTTCGTGGGGCCTCTCGATGTAACGGGCCCCCGAATCAGCGCTGCTTCGGAGCAATCGACACATCGCTAATCGTCGATGTTGCGACCTGTTTGCGATGATGCAGGCCCCGGAGGAGATGCTGGAACATCGCGCGCAGCCAGCGGACGAAAAATCCCAGAGCAATACCAAATGACATTTTGGATTTCCCGCGTACGCGTTCACGAAAAGCAATGGGAATTTCGCGTACACGCAGCGTGTCATGAGCGCGCACCATCATCTCGAAAACAATTTTGAAACCGCTGGTTTGCGGTGCCAAGTCGAGCAACCGGGAACGGCTAATAGCAAAGAAGCCGCACATCGAATCGTGCAGACCAGTCAATGGATAGGCGAGGGCGGCACCTGTTCGGGACACGATTCGCCGCCAGATGGGCCACCCGGGTGTGGACCCGCCTCTTACATATCGGCTCCCAACTACCAAATCTGCAGCATCGGTAAATAACGGTGTTAACAGATCGTTGATTCGGTCGGGCGGATGGCTCAGGTCCGCGTCCATCACTAGAAGAATTTCTCCTAGGGCAGCGCGGGCGCCCGACATAATTGCGCCAGCCAATCCGAGCTCTGCTCCGTCTTGTTCAATCAAGCGGATGGGCTGAGTTCTCGCGAGATCATGGATCTTACCGCGTGTGTTGTCCGTGGAATGATCATCAACGAACAAAATTTCCAGAAAAGGAACAGCGCATGCAGTGATTTGAGAAATCAATGGCTCAATGTTTTCCTCTTCGTTCAAAGTAGGAATGACGATCGAGACGGAGCTGGCACGTGCAGAGGAATCTGTCATGCAAAGTTTTTCTGAAATCGAATTTCAACGCTGAACTTTTGATGGGCGAACACAAAGCAATCGCAGTCGACTTCCTGCCAGGCCGTAATCTTGGAGCTGTGCAACGCAAAAGCCACGATGAAAAGGGAGGCTGGAGCCGACGACGGGATTCGAACCCGTGACCTGCGGTTTACGAAACCGCTGCTCTACCAGCTGAGCTACGTCGGCGGGAAGCCGCAAAACATTGCATCCGCAGGCGCCTGAGACAAGCGCTCCTGTAGCCGCTTCGCTGTGCGAAGCGCTTGATTCGGGTCGGAAGCCTCCGCCGCACTGCGCACATTACGCGCGTCACGCGTCCCACAGAGACGCGGCTACAATGGCAACACAAATGTCTCGCCGATTTCACGTAATGCGATGCGCTCCGGAGTTTTCCGCAGCGCGGCTTCGAAACGCTCAATCGGCTCGCGGAATGGTTCGAAGCTCAACCGGAACGTTTGATGATGCACCGGAACGATGAAGTGCGCGCCTGCGGCGTTTGCCATTTCAACCGCCTGCTCGGGCGAACAATGTGACTGAATCCACGGGTTGTAAGCGCCAATCGACATGATCGCGACATCGATGGAGCCTTGTCGTCGGATTTCTGCGAAACGGTTCGTCATCGCCGTATCGCCTGTGAAAATGATCCGCCGCCCTTTTCGCTCGAGCAGATAACCATTGTAGCCACGATATGTGTCTCGCCGTTTTCGCGCGCCCCAGTGATTCACAGGCAGGGCACGAATATTGACCTCGCCTGCGGCGGTCTTAAAAGTCTTTGCTTCGCCCCAATCGAGCTCGATGACATCACGGAACTGTGTACCTCTCAATAGATCGCTGGTGGCGCGAGCGGTGATTACAGTCGTGCTCTCGCCAAAACAACGCAATGTTCGCAGATCGAGATGATCAAAGTGAGCGTGGGAAAGCAGGATAAGATCGATGTTTGGCACCTCATGAAACTGCAGCGCGGGCGCGATCAATCGTTTTGGACCGATGGTGAATCCTGGCAGACGAATACCGATGCGCGGGAAAAATACCGGATCAGTGAGAATCTTGATGCCGAAAAAATTGATAAGCACGGTCGCGTGACCAATCCATGCGAGCGTGACCTGCGTATTGCTCCAGTTTGCAGGATTGGGTTTGGCAAACGCCGGAGCGATCGGCCGCCGGCTTTCAATTGTCCATTCACGCAAGAGGTGACCGAGCCAGCGCCGTACGCGTGAGCTGCGCAGAGTTCGTCGTTCAGGTGCCTCCATTTAAGATGTACGCACAATCACGGTGGAGGTTCGAAAGCGAAAGCGATGCGACGACGCATCGCACTCCAAAAGCACTTCGTGCAGAATCGAGAAAAGAGCTGTTTTGTTTCGCGCCAGCTTTTGGAGTGCGCACGCGTCCTCGCGTCGCTTTTAGTTAGCGCTTGCCAAACACTCCCTTGATAGCTCTCCACAGAGTTCTGCCCACTTTGGGCGGCCCGGCACGCGCAACGAGCACGGGAACGTTAGCCCGATTCAAAATACTGCGCGTTAGGTCACCCATTATGTAATGGCGAAGCAATCCGCGCGCCTGCGATGTGCCGGTCACGATCAAATCGTAATTGCCTTCGTGCACTTCTGCGAAAACCTGATCGATCACAATCCCGTGCCGAAGACGCACTTCGGCGTGAACACCGAGCCGTTCGAGTTGTTTCTTTTGCCGGCGCAGATTTGTCCCAAGCTCCGATTTCGATTCCAGTAGCTGACTGACGTCCTCTTCCAAGCGAACCAAGTCCGCGTACATGGCGGGCGGCTCAGCCATGACGTGGAACAACGTTACTGAAGCGTTCACGGCGGCGGCCAGCTTGCCGGTAAGCTGCAAAGCTTGCTCTATAAATTCTTTACCGCCGGTGCAGACCAGGAAGCGTTTTAATTGTTTGGACTCGCCAATAGCCACCAACACAGGGGGCTGAATGGCTTTGATCACTTCGTAGGTTTTTGCCGAGCGCCAGTAATCCCCGGTTGCTCCAATCCAACGCGCACCGATGACAACCAGGTCGTAGTTGGTCTTTGACGTTTGATCCACAATTTGCCGCACCGGTTCGCCTGATTGCACGACGATAACCGGCGACACGCCGCGGCCCTGAAGCAATTGCGCCTGGTCATAAAGCGCATCGCGCAGAGGCTGCTCGTCTTGCGATGTTTCCGCAATTCCGAGGAGCGTGGTCTCGGCCTTTAGCGGTGCGGCCAGTAATCCTCCCAGGTGGATTGCTGTTTCGGCTGATTGCATTCCATCGCTGCAAATCAATAATTTCATTGGGCTAGAGTTTGTGTCCGGTCATGAGCGTGTAGATGACGATCGCCGCGCCAATCAACGGCAACGGCACAAAGGCGAGCCGAATTTTTGGTCCCGCGAAATATTGTGTAGCGACAGCACCGATCTGTGCGCCAATGACTGCACCAGTGTGCATGACCAGGGCAATGAGAATATCCACGTTGCCTTTGATCGCGTGGCTAATCGTTCCATAACTGGCGGAAATGACGATTTCGAAAAGATCGGTTCCCACGGCCAGGTGCGTGGGAATCCCGAGCACATACACCATCGACGGCATCCGAATGTAGCCGGCGCCGCCGCCAAGAAAACCGCTGAAGACGCCTCCAACAAAGGCGACGAGAAGGATGGTCCAGAGTGAAATTCGTATGCCTGAAGTGGGCAGTGTGATCATCGGCCAAATTTTCAGCCGTTGAATATTCCGCGTGACAGGGCTGAATGCGGAGCGGTCTTTTTTTGACTCCGCTCCCTTGACCAGCCCGCTCTGTGATCGGCCTCTGCCCGATTGCAGCGTTTTTCGGCTCTCCCAGAGCATGAATGCCGAGATGCTAAAATAAACGGAGATAGCGACGTAGCTGACTACTGAGTTTACGTTGCCGGCGCGCTTTAGCGCCTGAATCAATTGCGCGCCGCATTCGGCACCGGCGATGGTTCCTAAGGCCATGTATAGCCCCAACTTGAAATCGACATTCCCCAGCGTGCGATGCTGTCTGGCCGCTACGATTGATTTGCCGACGATATGCGCGAGGTCTGTTCCCACTGCGTAATTCCAATCCACTCCCATCAAGCGCAGCGCCGGACCGGCAATGAAACTTCCGCCCACGCCAAAAAAGCCGCCCAAAATTCCAATCACAAAACCAACTACGACCAGATAGATCGGGTTGATGTGAGTGTTGGAGATGGGAAAAAACATGAATTATCTCCAGCGGCCGCGCAGAAGCCGAAATAAGAGCGTGGTCACCGCATCCAGAGCGACAGCCTGACCGGCGATCAGCAGCAGCGCGACGACGGCGTAAGTGTAACGATGTTGCGCTTCGAGGTGGTACAGCCACTCGCCCAGAAGGTGAAGAACCAGGAAAAAATAAACGGTGACGAGGACCGAATAAATCGCCAACTCGATCACAAACGCGCGCAGACTCTTTGCTTCTTGTTTTTTCATGTCGCCTCAATCGAAAGAATTACGGCGTGTTCAAATCACCCGCTGAATCGAGCGATAATGGGCTGGCGGCCTTGAGCTTTCAACGAATTAACGCGGCGAGGGCCTCATGACGGTTGCGCGCAGGCTCCTAAGCGGCCAAATTGATTGCGTACAGAGCGTTTCCTTCTAACGTTCCACTTCATTTTTACGGGAAAGCAATGGCTGACGCCGCAAACAAATACGCCGAGAACGTACCGGGCAAATTCTACGTCGATGATCAATGCATCGACTGCGATTTGTGCCGCGAAACCGCCCCCGCAAACTTCAAGCGGAATGATGACGGTGGCCATTCCTATGTCTATAAACAGCCAGAGACGCCAGAGGAAGAAGGACTCTGCAAAGAAGCGATGGAAGGCTGTCCGGTCGAAGCGATTGGGAATGATGGCGCGTAGTCCTCTGGCGGCGGTCTGTGACAGCCGAATTCCATGGGCAAGCAACACGATCGGCGCTCACAGAGCGCCGCTACAGTTCCTGTCGCGCTGAGCATCGCAGGATCGGATAGCAGCGCCGGCGCTGGCATTCAGGCCGACCTGAAAACGTTTTCCGCGCTCGGTGTTTATGGATTGACCGCCGTGACCTGCGTCGTCGCGGAAATTCCCGGGAAAGTTTCGCGGGTTGCGCCAGTCAGCGCGAGGATTGTTCGCGAGCAAATCGAAGTGCTCGTTAAGAATTTCCAGATCGGCGCGATTAAGACTGGCTTGCTTTGCTCCGCGGAGATTATTTCCACCGTCGCGAGGACGATCCGGCGCGTAGACAAGCTGTTTGCTCGGCGGATCCCTATCGTCATCGATCCGGTCATTGTGGCTACGAGTGGCGATCCTCTCCTCGAGCCGGCAGCAGTCGAAACTTACGAGAAAGAATTGTTTCCGCTCGCCAGTTTGATTACACCAAATATTGATGAGGCAGAGAGGTTGCTTAGAACGAACATCAAAGATCGCGAAGCAATGCATACTGCCGCCACAGAGCTGGGAACAAGATTTGGAACCGCCATTCTTCTCAAAGGCGGTCATCTGGCTGGCAGAAATGCCGTCGATGTTCTCTTTCTTAATGGAAAAATCCGCGAGTTTTCTGCGCGGTTTACCCGCGGCGTCGCCACGCACGGCACCGGCTGCACCTACTCAGCGGCAATTACTGCAGGGCTTGCCTGTGGCTTACCGCTCGAGAAAGCGATAAGACGCGCGAAGAAATTTGTGAGCGACTCGATCGCGCAACATTTTCAATGGCGATCGAACACGGGAGAGGTTCTCAACGCACTCAGACATTATTTTTGAGCCAACTACAGTGCTACAGCCGCTTTAGTTGAGTGTTGAGCGTTGGGGCGTCCGGCGTTTGCTTTAGACGCCTTAATTCAAATGTCACGATGTTTCGTCTTCGCGCTTCTTTTCCCAGCGTTTCAACTGCATCGCTTCGATTGCCGCAGCAGTTTCAGCCTGTTTCTTGCTGCGACCGCAACCTTGGCCAAGGACAATTCCCTCCCAAACGACTTGCGAGACAAACGTCTTTTCGTGCTCGGGGCCGCTTTGCGAAATCAGTTCATAGACCGGACTCTGAGGCGAAGTGCTTTGCAACAACTCCTGAAGATCGCCCTTAGGATTTATGTCCACCGGTTTTTCTGCCAGCTCGTCAAGATCGGCGCGAGTCTGGGTCAAAATGAACTGCTTTGCCACCTCAAGGCCGCCGTCGAGGTAAAGGGCGCCAATGAGCGCTTCGAATGCATCGGCTAATGTGGATGTTCGGTCCCGGCCACCGCTGGCTTCTTCACCGCGCCCCATCAAGATGTACTGTCCGAGATCGAGGCTAGCCGCATGCGTCCTGAGCGCTTCGCGGGAGACCAGCCGCGAACGCAACTTGGTTAGTTGTCCTTCTGCTTCGACTCGAAAATTGCGAAACAGATATTCGGTAATAATGAGCTGGAGAACTGCGTCGCCCAGAAACTCCAACCGCTGATAATCAAAATGGTAGCGTTGCGCCTCGTGGCCCAGGCTGGGGTGCGTCAATGCTTCCGCCAGCAAAAGTGAATTGCGGAACTTGTAGCCGATGCGTTCTTCGAGCGGTGTCACATCCGTGTCATTCTGAGCGAACTCCGAGAATACTACATGTTGCTCAGCCGCGACAAGGCTGGGGATAACAGGCAAGCTAATCCGAGACTACTCGTAGACGAACCCAGTCTGTGTTATCGGCTTTGATAAACCTCCAGCGAGGTGATCACATCAAGCGCCCGTTGCAAGACTGGATCGTGCGGTGACCGCTTTTCCGGGGCGCGGCCGCGGCGCTGCTGCGCTGCTTCTGCTGCTTCCACCTCAGGATTAGTTCCGGCCAGCAGCGCTGCTTCATTCATGTGTGGCCGACCCGATTCGTAAACAAACGGGCCCATTCCTTTTTCGCTGCTTAATTGAAAAATCTCTCGCTTGTCTGCTAGCGACATATCGATGGGCAAATCTGGCTTGACTCCGTCCGTAAATAATGAGCGGCCCTCCGGCGAAATCATTTCAGCGACGGCAAGACGCAGAATCTTGCCACTCGGCAATGATAAGTCGGAATATTCGGCCGCGCGACCGGCTGTCGGTTGCCCGATAACCAGAGCCTTGTCGTGAAACCGCAGCGCAGCGGCGATGGCTTCTGCTGCACCAGCAGTGTCGCCATCGGCGAGCACCATGACCAGGCCCCGAAATACCGGATCACGATCAGAACTAAATACGCGATCCTGGCGTCCCGCGGCTTTGCGCAAGGTAAATATGGTTTTACCTCTGGGACAAAACCGCTTTGCAAATTCCGCGGCCAACGCCAAATCATTTGCCGGCCCGCTGGAACGAAGGTCGACAATCACCGCGTTCACCTTTTTCGCGAACGTGCCGAGGCTCTTGTCCAGGGCCTGAAGATTGGCGCTATTCAGTGACCCGAGACGCACGTACGCGATGTGCCCTGCGATAATCTCACTGTAAAAGGCGCTTGCCGGAAGGGCTTGGGCGTTCTCTTTGCTCGGTAAAAGCATTACACCTCGTGGCAGCCGCGCCGTCAGACCCTCAACAGTTGCCCGACTCAACTCCGTGTCAGTGATTGCCTCCGGATTTACGAAATTACTTTTCAGAAGCGTGATGGCCGCCTGTAGATCGGCCGGCCCTAACGAATTGACCACGTCTTCCGTGGTGGGAGCGATCGACGGCGAAGCCGCTGCAAGTGCAGGCGATCTTGACTGAGCAGGCGCAGACATTTGCGCGGGCGCAGGCGTCTGGGCCAAAGCATTTGCCGTCAAAAAAATGCCGATCAACGCCGGCCACGTGAACCGCAACATTCCGAGACTAGAAACGCAATTTCGTAATTGGGCAAAATTTCAAATCCGAATGTCGAAATCCGAAACAAAGGAAAGCCAAACCACGGATTTCTCTCAGTTGATTGCACTCAGAGCAATGTCGCGCCTGTACTGACAGTTTTCGAATTGAATGCGTGAAACGGCTTCGTATGCACGTTCCCGCGCGTGTTTGATGGTTGACCCAAGCGCCGTGACTGCCAGAACGCGGCCACCCGCAGTCCTGATTTTGCCGTTCGCGCGTTTCGTTCCAGCTTGGAAAATGTGGACGTCCTCCAGCTTTGCTGCATCGTCGAGACCTGAGATCGGTTTGCCAGTTTCATATTTTCCAGGATAGCCGGCAGACGCCAGCACGACCGTGACCGCAGCGCGCGTATCCCATTCAATTGCGCACGCGCCGATCTTTCCATCAATGGTCGATTCCAAGAGCGGCAACAGATCCGATTTCATGCGTGGCAAAAGCGCTTGCGTCTCCGGGTCACCGAAACGGCAGTTAAACTCCAACACGCGCGGGCCTTCACTGGTGATCATTAAACCGGGATAAAGGAGTCCCCGAAAGTTGATTCCCTCTTGGAGAAGACCGTGCAGCAGCGGCCGCATGATTTCCGCCTCGAACCTGGCTTGGAGTTTGCTGTTCCAATTGTTGGCGGGACTGAAGGCCCCCATCCCGCCCGTGTTCGGCCCTTTGTCGCCGTCCAGCGCGCGCTTGTGATCGCGCGCCGATTCCAGCAGAAGATAATTGCTTCCGTCTACCAGCGCATGCAACGAGCATTCTGTGCCGCGCAGAAGTTCCTCGATCACGATGCGCCGGCCCGCGTCGCCAAAGCGACCCTCGTTCATCATCTCATCGATGGTCGATCGTGCCGTGGCAGCATCAGCCGCGACGACAACCCCTTTGCCGAGCGCCAACCCGTCCGCTTTGATCACCGCTGGAAACTTCGCTCGCTCACAGTAACGAAGCGCTTCGCCGCTCTCGGAAAATATTCTCGCTTTCGCGGTGGGAATGTTGTGCGCGCGCATCAGGTCTTTTGCGAAAACTTTGGACGCTTCGATGCGGGCGGCCGATTTCGTCGGCCCAAACGCGCGCAATTTCTCAGCCGCAAACAGATCGACAATCCCCGCGGCAAGCGGATCGTCCGGGCCGACCACCGTTAAATCGACACGATTTTCCTTCGCGAAGCGAACGAGCGCTTGCAAATCACTCGTGGGAATCGCGACATTCTCGCCAATTTCGGCAGTGCCCGCGTTTCCCGGTGCGCAGAAGATGCGCTCAGCATGTGGAGATTGCCGCAGTTTCCAAGCAAGCGCGTGTTCGCGTCCGCCGCTGCCAATGACCAAAATTTTCATCAAAGGAGCAATCGCAGCGGCACTGTAGAGGCAGCCGTGTCGGCTGCAAAACATTCAAACTGCAGGCAAGCGGCGCGCTTGCCGATAAAGCAGGGTTTATCCGCCCGATTCAGCAGGCAGGATTGTCAACTCCAATTTCTCCGTGTGTCGGATAACCGTGAGGCTGGCGCCCACGCCAATTTGTTCCCCGACCAGGATCTTGTGCAGGTCGTGCACGCTCCCGATGGGCTGATCATTGAATCCAACGATCAGATCGCCTTCGCGCAATCCAGCGCGTTCGGCCGGGCTGTTTTTCTCGATTGAGACCACAAGCACGCCTGTTTCGAGCGGCAGATCATAAAATCGAATCACGCGCCGATGCAACGGCACATTTTGCCCGGCGACACCGATGTAGCTGCGCCGGATCCTTCCGTCGCGGATCAGCCAGCCGGCGACCAGCCTGGCTGTGTTGCTCGCAATGGCGAAGCAAATTCCTTGTGCCGGGCGAATCATTGCCGTGTTCACACCAATGACTTCGCCTGCGGAGTTGACGAGCGGTCCGCCGGAATTGCCCGGATTCAACGCTGCGTCGGTCTGAATGATGTTGTCGATCAAGCGGCCTGATTGCGAATACATCGACCGGCCGAGCGCGCTGATCACGCCCGCGGTGACGCTCGCTTGAAAACCGAACGGATTCCCAATCGCGATTGCGAGTTGCCCCACTCGTAAGCTTTCAGAATCCGCCAGGCGCACGTGAACCAGTTGTGGCGCGTCGATCCGAATCACTGCCAGATCGGTTTCCGGATCGTCGCCGATGAGCTGTGCGGGGTAATCGCGTCCGCCCGAAAGATTGACCACAATGCGAGTTGCGGCGTGAACGACGTGGCTGTTGGTCAAGATGAAACCGTCCGGAGTAATCACGAAACCTGAGCCGTTTCCACTGATTTCACCCGCTCCGCGGCGGACGTTGACGCGTTGCGTCACATCGATGTTCACAACGGCAGGCGCGACCCGCGTGACTGCACTCACCACGGTGCGTGAATACGCATCGAGCAAAGCGGAATCGTCTAGTGCCGCCGTGGTCGCTTCCACCTCACCGGCCAGCTTTGAGCGCGCTCCGGGATCCCCCCCGTTTAAGAGAAAATCCATCCGCGCAGCGTTTTCATTTGAACGCGATGCAATTGTCATGAATTAAATTTCGAGCAACCAAACCTGCAGTCAACTACATGTGGCTTCTGGCTATACATAACTTTTCGAATGCTACTCTCTGCTTGAACGTGAGAAGGGCGCAGATTAAAAAGAAGCATGCCACCGCCCTCCTCTCCCCCGTCCGTGATGGATGCGCAGTGTCCCTCCCGGCTCGTGCTGGATCGAATCGCAGATAAATGGACCGCTCTTATCATCCAGATTCTCGCGCGCGGGACGATGCGTTACGCGACGTTGCAGCGGGAAATCGGAGGCATTTCGCAGAAGATGCTTACCCAAACCTTGCGGAGCCTCGAGCGCGACGGTCTGGTGCAACGCACCGTTCATCCAGTCGTCCCGCCGAAAGTAGAGTACTCACTGACTAGATTGGGTCGAACTTTGATTGAGCCGTTGAAAGCGCTTTGCCGCTGGTCGGAAAAACACCTGGCTGAACTTCAGGCGCATCGGGCGCGGGCAAAGGCTGTAGCCGCGGTCGCTGAGCGCGGCTGATTGCGCATCGCCTAGGCAATCCAGTCGCACCAGCCAAAGAGATCGAAATCGTCTGCCAACTCCCAGAGAAAGAAAAGTACTGAAAAGCCATATCGCGCCGGCCAATCTCTGGCTGGACCACCCAGTCGCGCCGCACAGAGCTTCAGCTCTTTCTTGAAGAACTGAGCTAGATGCGATCGCACTTTATCTGTAAGCGGAAGCCTCTCCATTCCTGCCCAACTGTTGTAATCCGTCGTCACCCGGCGGCTTGGCTTGTCTGGATCGGCACCCAAAAAACGGAGGATGGAGCAGCGCAGTTCAGCGGGATTTCTTTTTAGATCGTCAAAGAAATAAATGCGAAACCTGTCTGGATGAACATTAGGTTTCCAACGTGCGACAATTGCGCTGGGGTACGAGCGCAATAGCATCCCTCGACGGAGCAAATTCCGATTGACCTGGTCGATATCGGTCGCGTCGAACGGCTCAATTTGGCGGTAACGCACTTCCATGGACAAGTGCGACCACACGCGCTCAACAGGATCGCGCGCCAGAAAGATCACCTTTAAGTTCGGGAAATATCCGATGACTCGCCGAATAACTTCATTACCCAACGTCGAATAGTTTGGCGAAATATCACCCGAAAGGAGCGATGCCTTGGGTTCGAACAGCTGGGCATAACGCTCCAGATCCATATGCTGTTCGGCACTGAGGATCCTTATGTTTTCCAGAAAGCGAAGATCGCGCTCGTCTCTGCAGCGCGGAGAAGATATGCGTTGAACCCTGCTCAGTTGATCCAAGTAATGCAGCTCCTTTACTGGAGGCATCCAGAAATCAGGATGGGAATCGAGCTGTTGATAAAGCCAGGTCGTACCGCTTTTGTGGGCGCCCACACACAAAAAGTCGGGTCGTGCACCGTTGGCATCGGAGTCGTTCCCGTTCTTATGTTGGCCGTTGCGGGTGCGACCATTGAATGGCCAAGTCCATCTCATGCCTGATTATCTTTCCTTCGGCTTCGAGAAAGCAAGAATGTTGGCAGCGTCAGCAAATCCAATCACACCAGAAAAAAAGATCGATACTGTCGTCCAGCAAGTCCCAGAAGTACAGTAGCAGTGAAAAGCCGTATCGCCCCGGCCAACTTTTCGCGCGCCCGCCAAGTTCCAGCGCGCAGGCCTTCAGTTCATGTTCGAAAAATTGAGCTATACGGTCGCGCACTCTTGCCGTGAGCCGAAGCTTCTCGCGCCCGGCATCGTTATTCTCCTGCGGTTTTACTCCGCCGCTTGGCTTGTCGGGATCGCCGCCCAGAAAACGCAGAATCGATCGCCGCAGCTCAGCGGGATTTTCCTTTAGATCGTCGAAGAAATAGACTCGGAAGTTTTCCGCACGAACACAACGTTTCCAGCGCGCTACAATTTTGCTTGGATGCGACCGGATCAACACACCCGGATTCAACAAATTGCAAACCACTTCCTCGGGATCCGTGGCATCGAATTTATTGATCATTCCGAGTCGCACGCCCATCGACAATTGCGACCAGGCTCTCTCGACGGGGTCGCGAGCGAGAAAGATGACCTTCATATTGGGGAAATAATTGACGACTCGCTCAATGACTTCATCGCTCAGGGTCGAATAGGCGGGCGAAATGTCACCCGACAAAAGCGCTCCCTTGTGTCGGAACAACTCACCGTAATTCTGCAGGTCTATATACGATTGGGCGCTCAGGTTTTTGATGCTCTCCAGAAAACAAGAATCGCATTCATCTTTGGAGCGCGGAGGATCGAATCGCCTCGCTCTATTCAATTTGTCCAGGTAATGCAGTTCTTTCACCGGAGGCATCCAAAAATCCGGATGTGGCTCAAGTTGCCGATAAAGCCATGACGTTCCAGCTTTCTGCGCGCCCACGCACAAGAAGTCTGGGCATGCATCACCGATGCAACAGTGATGCTCTTCTCCATTGCGGACGTCGTCGATCTGAGATTTGAATGGCCAGGCCAAACGCACGTCGCATTATTTTGTCAGGCGACTTAAAAAGCAAGCGGGGAGCGCGGCTTGCGACAACCCCTGGTGCCGTTGAAAATTGAAACGGATGGGAAACAAGGCCTGCTGTCGCATCTTTCTTCTCTCACCCGCTTACGCCGGAGGTCAACGAGCGCGAATGATTCTGAGCGATCAGGCGCAATTCGAACTCGCGCGGAAACTCCGCGGAAAAAAGGGCGCGCCAATCGCGGAAGTCTTCACGTTTCTGAGCGGCCTCTACTTTCGTGGAAAAATTGCGTACGCAAGAGCATTTGCGCGGCCGGCGCACGGAACTCCGGGTGTCTTTGTCATTACGCCGACGCGCGGGCTTGTTGATGCAAAAAAGAGAATTCATCTCGAGGACCTGCGTGAGTTCGCCACGGTCGACATTCACGCGGACGATTCGCGTTATCGGCTACCGATTGAGCGCGATGCACAACTTCTGGCACAGACGCTACCAGTCGAGAGCGAGGTCATTCTTCTCGGTAGCATTGCCACGGGCAAGTATGTGGATGTTTTAATGGCAGTTTTTCGTGACCGGCTGCGATTCCCGTCGGAGTTCATTGGACGTGGCGACATGAGCCGTGGCGGATTGATGTTGCGTTGTGCCACGGATCGACAAGAGCTTTCGTACGTGCCGATTGCGGGCGCGATTGTTAAGGGAAAACGTCCGCCGAAACTCGCTCCGCGGAGCTATGCCGGCGCAGGCGCTCCAATATTGCCACAATAGCGGAACTTTCGGCGGCCGCTCGCACAACCAAAATTGTTTTGCATCGCAGACCGATGTGAGCCTATCGTGAAATTCTCAGTTATGGACGTCAGTGGAACCATCCGGTCGATCTTGAATCAGAAAAGCGACGACGTTTTCTCGATTTCCTCCGACGCAACGGTTCTCAAAGCGGTCGAAATGATGGACGCGAAGAATGTTGGCGCACTGCTGGTCATGGATCAGGAACGGCTGGTCGGCATCATTTCCGAACGCGATTACACGCGCAAAGTAATGTTGCGCGGCAAGCGATCGCGCGAAACGAAAGTCGCCGAGATCATGTCGAGCAATGTCACCGTCACCAATCCTCGTGAGCCAGTGGAGAAATGTCTCCGACTGATGACCGACAAACACATTCGCCATTTGCCCGTGGTCGAAGATGACAGAGTTGTGGGCGTGATCTCGATCGGTGACCTGGTCAAGCACGTCATTTCCTGCCAGAGCGCCGCAATCGCGCACTTGGAACACTACATTCATGGCGGATACGCCGGGTGATCTGTAGGGCGTCTGTGCCAGCCCCCAAAGGCTTTCGGGGTTCGCGGAAACGTCTCTACAACTTCCAAACCGTTTTGCCGCCTACGATCGTCCGCACCGCGCGTCCTTTGAGCTTCCAGCCGTCGAACGGGCAGTTGCGGGAGGCCGATTCAAAGCGATCGACGCTGACTGTCCATTCCAACTCCGGATCAATCAGCGTAACATCGGCGCGCGCACCGATTGATAGCGTGCCAGCGCTGATCTTTAACAAGCTCGCCGGCTCCACTGTGTACATTTCGATCAGCCGGGAGATATCGATCTGGCCGTATTTGTGGACGAGCAGATCAAGAAATAATCCGAGCTCTGTCTCGAGTCCGATGATCCCAAATGGCGCGGCATCGAATTCCACTTCTTTTTCGAAACCGGCATGTGGCGCGTGATCGGAACACAAGATAGAGAGTGTTCCGTCAGCGATTCCCTCCAGCAGCGCATCCACATCCGTCTGAGAGCGCAGCGGCGGATTCACTTTGTAGTTCGTGTCGAAATTTTGAATCGCGTCGTCGGTTAACGCGATGTGGTGCGGACAAACCTCGCCGCTGATCTTCACGCCCCGCGCCCGAGCTTCACGAAGCAACCGCACACTGCCTGCAGTCGAGATGTGCTGGCAATGAATGCGGTGATCGCAAAGTTCAGCGAGCAAGATGTTGCGCATGACTATCGCTTCTTCGCCTGCCGCTGGCCAGCCGGGCAACCCAAGGAGAGTGCTCCAATAACCCTCATGCACAACTCCATTGCCAACCAAATTGTAATCCTGACAATGATCAAGCACAGGCATGCCAACCATGCGTGCATATTCGACCGCGCGACGCATGACTTCGTGATTTTGAATGCAATGACCATCATCAGTGATGGCGACGACATCCGCCTGCGCAAGTGAGCCGATCGGCGTGAGTTCTTCGCCTGCGAGGTTTTTTGAGATCGCGCCGGTTGGCAAAACATTCACCCGGGCGATCGCGGAAGCCCGATCTTTGATCCAGGCAATCGTGCCCGGATTGTCCGGAACAGGCGATGTATTCGGCATGCACACAATGGTGGTGAATCCGCCGGCGGCCGCCGCGCGCGCGCCGGACTCGATCGTTTCCTTGTGACTGAATCCTGGCTCACGCAGATGCACATGCATATCGATCAAGCCCGGCGCGACGATTAGTCCCTTCGCGTCGATCTCCTCAATTTTGGGTCTCGCGTTTCGGATTTCGGATCTAGCCCCGACGATTTTTCCGTCGGTGATGTAAAGATCAGCAATTTCATCCCGCCTGTTGGCGGGGTCGATCACGCGCCCGTTTCGAATAACGAGCGCGCTCATATTGCAATTCCTCCGCACAGGTAGAGAACAGCCATACGAACGGCGAGACCGTTGGTGACTTGATCAAGAATCACACTTTGCAATCCATCGGCGACTTCGCTGTCGATCTCGACTCCGCGGTTGATCGGGCCGGGATGCATAATCAGGCAATCCGGTTTCAAAAGTTTTGCGCGTTCTTTCGTCAGACCAAACAGCCGGATGTATTCGCCGAGCCCGGGAAAATATTCTCTGCGCTGGCGCTCGTGCTGAATTCGCAAAAGATTTACGACATCGGCCTTCGGCAGCACGTCATCGATTTTGTACGAAACTTCGACTCCGAGTTTTTCAAACTCGCGTGGCACAAGCGTGCTCGGCCCGACCAGCGTCACGCGCGCGCCGAGTTTAAGCAGCCCGAAGATGTTGGAGCGCGCGACGCGACTGAAGAGAATGTCGCCAATGATCGCGACGTGCAGGCCAGCGATTTTTCCTCTGCGTTCGCGGATCGTGTAAAGATCGAGGAGGGCCTGCGTGGGGTGTTCATGCGCACCGTCGCCGGCATTGATTACGCTTGTTTTGAGTCGATTTGCCAGGAACTGCGGCGCGCCCGCGGAACTGTGGCGGAGCACGAGAATATCGGCGTGCAATGCCTCCAGATTGCGCGCGGTGTCTTTTAGTGTTTCGCCTTTGGTCAGACTGGATGTGGTCGCCGAGATATTGATTACGTCCGCGCTCAATCGGAAAGCAGCCAACTCGAATGAGGTGCGCGTCCGCGTACTTGGTTCGACAAAAAAGTTGACGAGCGTTTTTCCGCGCAGCGCCGGAACCTTTTTGATCTCACGCGTTCCGACCTGTTTGAATGCATCCGCGGTCTCGAGAACAAAATTGATTTCGTCGGCCGACAACTCGCGCAGGCCTAGAAGATCTTTGCGTGTCCAGCGAGCGGTCATGTGATTTTCTGGGGAGCAGGTTCGCGTCGCGTCATCATGATTCCTTTTCCAGCCAAACTGCGTCCGGCTCATTATCGGTCTCTTGCAGGCGCACCTGAATTTGTTCGCCCGTCGCCGTCGGCAGATTCTTGCCGACGTAATCAGGGCGAATGGGCAATTCGCGATGCCCGCGATCGATCAGCACTGCAAGTTGGATGCGGGCAGGTCGCCCGAACGAACTGATGGCATCCATGGCCGCGCGAACAGTGCGGCCAGTGTAAAGAACGTCATCAATAATCACCACCGTGCGGCCCTCCAGTGGCAATGGAAGTTCCGATGCGCGCACCACCGGTAACTCCGGGCGCGTTCCGACGTCGTCGCGATGCATTGCCACATCAATCACGCCGGTCTGAACATTGATGTTTTCGATCTCGCGAATAAAAGCGGCGATTCGCCGCGCGATCTCCACGCCACGCGACGGAATTCCCGCGAGCGCAACTTTCTCAAGCTGCGGGTTGCGCTCGATAATTTCGTGCGCAACCCGTCGAAGCGCGCGATGCATTGCTTCCGCGTCCATGACCGGGACGGCGGCTGATGAATTCTGTTTTGTTGGCTTCATGCGTTTCCTTGGCGACCTCGCGGGATCGCGTTAAAGGAAAAAATTTAGGAGGCGGACTTTTCGGTGCGCGCCTCCTTCCTTCGCCGCTCTCGCCAGTTGGAGCGATGTTTCACGATCCAATCAAGCAGAGCCCTCTCAAAGCCGATGTCTTTACCGGCTTTTTCGCTTTCAATCCACTTGTGTTTCAAAATCTCCGCCCGCTCGGCAAGGAATTCCTTGTAGAGCGCTGAATCCTTGACGAATTGGGCTTGATCTTCTTCCGAAGACGGCATTCCTGCTTTTTCTTTCATAAAACTTGCAGCTAGTCAATAAAATCGAATACCTGAATTCGACGACTCGACTGCGTGATTTATTTAACCCGCGTTTACACTTACGGTTGCAGATGCTGCGCTAAGGCAAGCCCTTACGAAGCCCTTCAGCGATCCTTTTAAACTCAATACTCACAGGTGATTGCCGATCTTCGTTCACGACCGGTATCCCGCGATCGCCTGCTTCGCGTGTGGCGATGTCGATAGGAATTTGACCGAGCAGGGGAACGCGCAACCGTCTGGCTTCGCGCTCGCCGCCGCCGCTTCCAAAGATGTCGTAGCGCTTTCCGTCGGACGGAGACGTGAAGTAACTCATATTTTCAATCAAGCCGAGCACGGGGACGTTGACCTTGTCAAACATGGTAGCAGCCTTGCGCGCGTCGATCAGAGCCACCTCCTGTGGCGTAGTGACGATGATCACTCCGGAAAGGGCGACCGTTTGCACGATCGTAAGCTGGATGTCCCCGGTGCCGGGAGGAAGATCCAGAACCAAATAATCCAGCTCGCCCCATTCGACCTGCCTCAAGAATTGCTGGGTGTAGCGCGTCACCATCGGCCCGCGTAAAATCGCCGGAGAAGTATCGTCGAGCAGAAA
>DATASP010000024.1:0-3578 GCA_036269155.1 Candidatus Udaeobacter sp. | reverse complement strand
AGGTCCTTTACCGCGACGATCGATTGCCGGCGAAAGTGAACTGGGAAAACCTTGGTTAGTCCGCTGACCGCGACCGCCGACTTAGTCATGGCGAATTTCAAAGCCGCGCGCAGGGACCGGTTTGTCCAACTTCCTTTCGGTTTGCTTGTGAATCAGGGAGTGCAATTCCCCTTGGACGATGCGATCGAGGAATGCACGCACCTCTTCTTCGTCTCCCGTAACGTTAAGTTCGACGCGGCCATCCGGCAGATTGCGCACCGACCCAGTCACGTCGAAACCCTTGGCAACGTCGCGCACCGACCACCGGAACCCGACGCCTTGGACATTGCCCTCGTAGAAAACTTGGAGCGAAATCATACTCGCTGGCTATTGAGATCCTGCAGTCTGCTAGAGGGCAGACCATTGGCTACGCATCGGGAATCGAGTATCGCTTCATCGCTTTACTTGTACGAGTAAACGAGGCAGAAGGTACCTTCATCTCCTTCAAGCAGATCGACCGAAACAAAGTACTGACCGCTGTTAGATGGTGAAAACCCGGCCGCCGCTTTTTCCCCGTCATTATAGCCTTCCGCAGTCATTTGCTTACCACCTTCGTCATAGACGCTAACTCCAATTTTTTTTACAGGCTCCGTAGCGCCCGCAGAGAACCAATACTGGTTTCCCGCATAGAGATTTACCGCCACCAGGGCGTGGTCATGCGGCTTGAGAACCCCGCACCAATGTCCGTCGCGGATCTTGAAACCATCATTCGCAAAAGCTCCAGCGACGTCGAGCGCGTCTTTGCGCGCCTGTACCTCGGCATCTGTCTCGGCGCGGACGGAAATGCTGGTCCCCAGAACGAAAAGCGAAACAAAAATTGGCAGCCAGCGTTTCATTTCGGCGGCTCCTTGCTCTGTATCTCTGTCATGACCTTGCCAACAGATTCATTGATCTTTTTCACCTCATCTACAGTGGGCGCTTTGCCCGGCGGAAAAGAAACTAGCTTCTCGATTTCGCCGAGTTGTTCGCTCACATCCTTTACCAGAGGTTCCCCACGTAATTCGGGTGAGATTTCATCGATTTTTGACTGCATGAAGCGAACCAGCGCTGGTTGCCGCAGGACCTTTGCACTGCGTTCATCGTACTTCTGAATGATCGCCGCCGTAACCACTTGTGTGCCCCGAATCCAGCCACCGAGAGTCACCAGGATTACGAGGTCCTGGTCGGCGTGAGATTGCATCGATGATTTCACCTCGTTTTGGGTCGCTTCCAATTCTTCCTGCAGTGTATCCCACTCGTTGTTGTCGGCGAATTCGTTGATGCTTTTGCCGCGGCCAAGAAGTCTCTCGCTGACCCCGAGCGCCTTTGCGAGCTTGATGATGTCCGATCCAATATTTTTGACCTGCTGCCCGTCCTTTGCTTCGACGGCAATAAAACCGTCCGCAATCAAACCGCCCAAATTTAGCGCGATCTGCGCGCGGTTGCTGTACGTCACTGGGATTGGCCCGCGATACTGCCCCGACCAGTTTGTTTTTCCCGTCTTTCCAAGCGCCGCGAAAAGTTCCCCTGGTGTGGGGATGGTGATCAAATCGCTTCGAGCGGCTTTTGCAAGTTGGTCCGCCGTGAGATGACCGGTTTCCTCAGCGCCCGCGGCTACCAGAACGCCGGTAAAAAATGCAACCATTCCCAGTTTGGCCAAACGAATCATTGGCTCAGGTTATCTGTGCCTGGCCAAAATTGCCAATGCGAATCTGCGGGCAGATTACGAAAGGTGATTTGCGTCGATTTGTGAAAGCTGTTCTAATCCGTCGGGAATCGTAATGGCACGCACGAGTATTCGCCAAATCTATGCGCGGGAGATCCTGGATTCCCGCGGCAATCCGACAATTGAAGTTGATGTACGTCTTGAAGACGGCGCTCTGGGGCGGGCGGCCGTCCCAAGCGGGGCGAGCACGGGCGAACACGAAGCATGGGAATTGCGAGACGAGGACAGTAGCCGTTTCGGCGGTAAGGGTGCGAGGAAAGCTGTTGCCAACGTTAACAACAAAATTGCCCCTGTTCTCAAAGGGTGGGACGGGCGCGAGCAGGCGAAGATCGATAACAAACTCATCGAGCTCGACGGTACGCCGAACAAAAAGAACCTCGGCGCAAACGCGCTTCTCGGCGTTTCACTGGCGGTCGCCCACGCCGCCGCCGCAGCGGAAAATCTCCCGCTATTTCGATATCTCGGAGGAGATGAAGCGCGAGTATTGCCAGTGCCGATGATGAACATCTTGAACGGTGGCGCGCACTCAGATGCGCCGATCGACTTTCAAGAATTTATGATCGTGCCGCGCGGTGCGCCGAGTTTTTCCGAAGCGCTGCGTTACGGCGCGGAGGTTTTTCACGCACTCAAGTCCGTGCTCAAAGACCGACATCTCTCCACGGCGATCGGCGACGAAGGTGGATTTGCACCACAGCTCAATTCCGCCGAGGACGCGCTCGAGTCGATTTCGACAGCAGTCAACAAGGCCGGCTACAAGCTGGGGGAACAAATCTTTATTGCGCTCGATCCCGCTGCATCGGAATTCTACGACAGCAGAAACAATCTTTACGTTTTCAAGAAATCGGACGGCTCAAAAAGAACAGCGGAAGAGTTGGTCAACTATTACGCCGATCTTTGTGCGCGGTTTCCGATTATTTCGATTGAAGACGGGTGCGCCGAAAACGATTGGGACGGTTGGAAGAAACTGACAGAGAAACTCGGCAACAAGATTCAATTGGTCGGTGACGATCTCTTTGTTACGAACGTCGAATTTCTACGTCGGGGAATTGCCGAACACATTGCGAATTCCATTTTGGTCAAGGTCAATCAGATCGGCACACTGACGGAAACCTTGGCGACAATCGATCTGGCGAAGACAAATGGTTACGGGACCATAATCAGTCATCGGTCCGGTGAAACCGAAGACACAAGCATCGCTGACATCGCCGTAGGGACCAACGCGGGCCAAATCAAAACCGGATCGATATCGCGAAGCGACCGGGTCGCGAAATACAATCAGCTGTTGCGAATCGAGGAAGAACTTGGTGACAAAGCTGTGTACGGCGCTACACTCCGCTGAGTGCACCACCCTTACGGCGATTTCCGCGCGCGTCGCGAAGCTACCGTCTGGCAGCGACTGAACCGGATTCTTCTCGTTTTGCTTGTGATTGCAATCTGGCTCGTGATTGTGAGCTTGTTTGTTCCGCCCTACAAAAAATTGATGCGCAGCCGTGCGGAGGTCGACGACTTGCAACAACAGGTGAACGAACAGCAAAGTTTGCTCGCCCGTCAGACCCGTGAAGTCAATTTGCTCAAGACAGATGTGACGTATTTGGAAACGATTGCGCGTGATCGATTGGATCTGATGAAGCAAGGCGAAACAATTTTTCGTCTGGAGACCGCGCGCGCGAAACCGAAGCCGGGCGACACCGTGCGCAAATAATTGTCGGGGCATTCACTGCGGCGAGGGCGTCGGCGTTTGACCGAGAGCGGCTCCGCCGCAACCAATCGTCGTCCTCCTCGTCGTCGTCCTCGTGACCGAAAATACGATGAATCGAGGACGAGGAAGAGGACG
>DATASP010000023.1:0-4064 GCA_036269155.1 Candidatus Udaeobacter sp. | reverse complement strand
AGTCGGAAATCTCTCCACGAGGTGAAAATGGCCGCGGGATAAAGAAGCGGCGGAAGAAAGAGATTAAACACCAGTTTCGGTTCGAGGTGAATCGCAGGAAGACCCGGGATTAGAGCGAGGATTACACCACCGATCGTGAGAAGAATCGGATATGGGACTCGGATTTTGGCGGCAACGATCGACAGCAGTGCGACCGCAACGAGACAAATCAAAATTAATTCGGTTTCGTCCACGATGGTTCCGATTGCGTCAGGGTTCTCTCCGGGATTAGATGAGGCGTCCAGTTATGGCCAGACAATTCAAGCCGGTGCGTTTTTCTGTGATGATGGGAACAGCGGCGTTCATCGTGTGCGGCGTCACGGCGTTCTACACTCAGCGCGCAGAGCACGGCCGAACCGCGGAAGAACGGGCTGCGTATGCCGTTGGAAAGAGAGCAGGCGAGCAAGCTCCGCGCGATGCAAAGTTACCAACGGCCGCGGAATTGAACATGATGGCTCAGAAGTATTTCAAGCAGCATGGAACCGGCAACCAGCTCCGAAATCCTTCGCCAGCAGGCGAGCTGCAGGCTTGGGACCTCGGATTTGAAAACGGTTACAGCGATGGATTCAACAGAACACATTCGCGTTAGTTCGTTCGGATTGAGGGATTTTGAACGCCCCTTCCTGCGGCAATGTCTAGTTTGCACTATGACCAAACTCATTGCGTTAGTAACGGCGGGACTGTTTGCGGCAGGGACGATGTTCGCAGGGGAACATGGCGACTGCACAAAGCAAGTCGGCAACAAATCGAAGATGGCGTGTACGGTTTCCATGGCGAGTCTGAACCTCACACCCGATCAGAAAACAAAAATGGACACAGCCATGGAGGAGCATCACAAGGCTGGCTGCAACGACGCCAGTGAGACCAAATTCATGGAAACGGCAAAAGGAATCCTGACGCCGGAGCAGTACGCGAAATTCGAAGCTCAATGCAAAAAGGGCGAAGGCAAGACGCAGACTTAATCGCGAATTCGCAATTGGATTTAGGCTCGCGCCGAGAGAAATCTCGGCGCGTTCCACGTACCGGGAATTGCTGTAGCCGTCGCCCTGCGGGCGACGCTTCGCATGTGCGCGAAACAGAATCGACTATGCTTCCCGCAGGGAAGCGGCTACAGGTTGGTTTCGGCCACACGTTCTCACCCGGAGCGGCAGGGTCGCAGAACGCGACAAAGACGGAGGGTACGAGGCGATTGTAGGAAGTTCGTGTTTGTTCGCCTGGTATCAATCCTGTTTAATGCAAGGCGACAGAACCAGGTGATAGGAACCTGCGACGCGCTCCATGAAAGCAAAAGCCGCACTTAAATGGACGATTGGCGTAATTGCGTTTGTAATTCTTATCGGTGTTGGCGCTATGGTTTGGTTGTTCGTCGCTTTTTTTGTCTCCATGGAAAGAGGCGAACAACATCGCCGCCAATTCGACGCGGAGCTGCGCTCGGGAAGATGGGACTTTGGTAATCAACCGGCGTTGTTCGCTGTCGCCCAAGGTATCGTGAAGAATGATTCGGGCGCGATTCGTGCGGCCGCAAAGGGCGTCCCCGATTTGCAGGCGCCCGGCCGAGACGGCGCGACATTGCTCTACTTTGCTGTGACGCAATCGTGGCAGCGCCCGGAATTAGCCGAGGCGGTGAGAACTTTGCTTTCGCTCGGTGCAGATCCGAATTACACGAACGGAAAGCGTGACTCCTTCGCAATGGCTAACGCGGTGCATGCGTCGGCGCCGGTTCTCCGCGCAATGCTGGACGCTGGCGGAAATCCAAACACCCGCGACGAGTTTGGCCGACCAATGATCCTCATGAACTGGTATCTGGGTTACTACAAAGATCAGGCAAGATCGCGACTTGAGCTTCTCCTTGATCGTGGCGCCGACGTCAATTCCGCAATGCCGGAAGATGGGTCGGATTCCGCCGGAGATCCGTTGCTGCTTTACCGCACAAAGATGGGACTCGATGACAGCCTCGCTTATGCAGATGCGCTAACCTTGCTCGACCGCGGCGCCGATCCGAATCGTGCCGGCACTGATGGAATGACGTTTGGGAAGATGCTGATGGATCACCAGGCGCATTTCGGGCGAACGCTCAAACGGCCCCCGGTCGAATTTATTGTGCTTTGGGACTGGGCCGAGAAACACGGAATTGTCCAGCAAGCGCAATAGATTTGTTAGCTGTCGATCAGCAAACATGCCTGCTCGACAACCTGGCTGTGACTTCCGTATTAGGTCGCCGTCATGAACCCACCACCTCTACCGACTCGAAGACGATTTCCCTGGATCCTCTATGGAATCATGCTGGTCTTGATCGTTGGGTTCGCCTTTGCGCCAGTGGGATCAGTGATGCTGTGCGCTTGGATCGCGAATGCGCACGGGTGCAAGGTGGATGAAGGCTCAGTGCATCCCTGCATTATAAACGGCCACGATTACGGCCAGCTCCTTTACGATCTCGGCGGGATGGGTTGGTTCATGCTTGTGACTCTTCCCGGTGGCCTACTCGCATTTGTCAGTGGGCTGATCCTTCTCATCCTTCATCGCGTCGCCTGGAGAAAGCGGCTCTCTGCAGGAGGTCCTCCTCCGATTCCTCAGCCGCCCACGACAGCATGAGCGCTACAATGGTTGATAGTCGATTGTTGAGAGTTGAGAGATTGGTTCGAGACAACCCAGAGCGCCACAGGGGCGGATGTGCGCGGACGGTTTCTGTTCCTCGTGCAGAGGCGCGTGTCCCCACACGCAGCCGCCTAGCATGTAGATGCACGCGTGCTCACGCGCAGGTGCGCGCCAAGAATATGCAGTTGAGGACAGGCCGCCTCTACAACTCCGCTCCCTCGATAGCATCGCCCTTGTAGGGCTCAAGCAGGTCCGCGAACGTTCGGAAGAAATTCGCGTAGAAAGCCCCAGCCAGTCCAGACAATACCGGATTCCCTTCCAGCGTTAAGTTTCATTTGACTAGCCGCTGGCCCTCCGTTTGCTATGGCCGAATTACGGAAGACTAATTACTATTTACTCCTGATATGAAACAACTTTTTGCCCTTTCGATGCTCATCTCTTTTGCGATGATTTGCTCCTGCCAAAAACAACATTCGGCCGCTGAACAACAACTTGCTCAACGAAAAACGGAGCTGGACGCACGCGAGAAAGCGTTAGATGAAAGGGAGAAAGCGTTGGCTGAAAGAGAGAAGGCGACAGCGGACATCCGGAGGATTCCCGCCGATGTTCAGCGCAGGGCTCCCGCGGATGTTCAGCGCAGGATTCCGGACGCCGCACAGCTGAAAGCTGAAAAAGAAAGGAGAATGCAACAGCTTCCCCCCGAGGTGCAGATGCTGATGCCCGACTCCGCGCGGGTGCAGGCTTACACCGCTGAAAAAGAACTTAGAAAACAAGAGCGATCGGCCCAAAGACAGCTTCGACTGGGAGGCTTACAGCGCGAATCGCAGCCTAATCCGGACAAAGCGCAGACGTCTGGCGCAGCAGCATCTCCGGCGGAGGAGCTCACTTCCCCAGCCGCGTCACCTACGCCGCAGTAATTCCGAGGCGCGCTCTGCCCAAAATTGGGCGATGAACTTGTGCCTCGCGCTTGGCGCGACTACAAGCGTATTAAAGGGGCCGACGGAATCCACATTCTTGTTAGACCGGACTGCCTTGATTCTTGGCAAACGGTGTCCCACTCGAATGCGCAACAGACACGCGCTGCCCGTACAACAGCGAGGCCAGCATTCGTTTTCGGTCGCAGAATGATCAACACGAATCTACGCCGGAAGGTCAGGAGGACGCCGATAAGTGGGCGGACATGATTACGATGAACCTTTACCGAGCGCTCATGATGGTGACGCGCCGGCAACGAAGACAAACGCGGTCCTGGAAAAATTACAAGAGTCACCAAGGCATGGCGTTCCGGATTAATTCCGTGCTTCGAACACTGGATCGGCCCGCGGAGCATTTCATCGCAGTGGTATTTGGCCGGTCAAACTTTATTGAGGCAGCGTTTGGACTTTAAATTAGTCGACGGCGCCGGGGGCATCGCGTCGCCAGTCTCGCTC
>DATASP010000022.1:0-15224 GCA_036269155.1 Candidatus Udaeobacter sp. | reverse complement strand
AAAGGCTGCCCCACTTGTCGTTTCCTGGAGCAGCTTGGAAAAACGCGAGGCCGAATACGAAGAACTCGTCAAAACAAAAATCCCAGAAAACACCAGGGAGATCGCGCTCGCCAGGTCGTATGGCGATCTGAGTGAGAATTTTGAATTTAAAGCGGCTAAGCAAATGCAAAGCGTCCTCATGCGGCGCAAGGTAGAGCTCGAACAAATGCTGCACAACGCGCGCGGGACTTCCTTTGAGAATCCCGACACGTCGCGCGTTTCCATCGGAACAATCGTGACACTGCGCAACTCGGAGACAAACACGGAAGAAACGTACACGATCCTCGGCGCATGGGACGGTAATCCCGATCGCCACATCATTTCGTATCAGACGGCGATTGGACAGGCGCTGCTCGGTCGTGAAGTCGGCCAAACCGTCTCTCTGAACAAAGACGACGACGGCACTCAATTTACAATCACTTCAATCCAAGCCGCGCCGCCGGACCGGGCCCCTGCAACAAATCTTCCGGACGAATCTGCCGTTGAAGCAGCGGTGGCCGACTAATCCACAATAAATCTGGTAGAGCGTCCGCATCGCTTGCTAATGCAGTCCGGCTCGGACCGATCACGCCTTCGCGATCGCCGCTTTTCTTTTGGCGATACCGATGGCCGATCGAGAAAGCCGCCGTCCACAGCGATTAAATCAGCAATTCGTAGGAGAGAATGCTCAAGCAATAGATTGCCGCCGTTTCTACTCGCAGAATGATTGGCCCCAGCGTGATCGGCTGGCAGCCATGGCGCCGCGCGAGCGAAAGTTCTGCGGGTGTAAAATCGCCTTCGGGCCCAATGAGCATCAGGACGCTACGAGGGCGGAGTTCATGTTCTCTCGAATAATCTGCCAGGATGTTCTTGAGGTGTCGCGCGTCAGGCTGGAGCGATCCAATCAGCCGAAGATCGAATGATTCCTCCGAAGCCATGGAGAATAATTCTGCTAATCTTCTCGGCGTATGCACACGCGGCAGCCAGTTCTGACCGCTTTGCTTGGCTGCTTCAATCGCGATCTGCCGCCATTTCGACTGTTTTTGCGTGGCGCTTTCGGAATCGACCTGCACAATCGTGCGGTCGGAAATGATCGGCGCAATTTCGGCTGCCCCGATCTCGACCGCCTTTTGCACGATCAGCTCCATGTTTTTCCCTTTTGGAACGGCCTGTCCGAGGACAATCCGGCATTGCAGCGGCTGCGTTTCAGCTTCGTGCAATTTTCGCAGTCTGATTTCGGCCCCGCTAAGATCGACAATTTCCGCGGTAACTTCGCGTCCCTGCCCATTGAACAAAACCAGCTTTTCCCCTGCTTTCATGCGCAGGACTTCGCGCGCGTGGTGCGCTTCTGATCCGCTTAACATCGGCGCAACCGAGTTCCAAGTTTCCGGCGCGATGTAGAAGCGATGCATGAAGACTACGGGACCTATTTCCCTATGCGTAGCTCGAGGCGATTTCGGAATTTAGCGCCAGCACGCTGTCTAGTGATTCGCTTATCGGCAGCTCTATGCCTCGCGCTTGAAGAGCTGCGAGCACGCTTTCGGTGGGAATATTTCCGACCAGCGCGTCCTGCGCGAATGGACATCCGCCAAGGCCGCCTATAGCAGAATCAAAACGGCGGCAACCCGCATCGTAGGCTGCCAGCACTTTTGCTGCGGCTGTATCGGGTGCGCTGTGAAGATGCACGCCGATGTCATAATCTGCGTGTTGCTTCGTGACTGACTGGACCATGCGGTGAATCAGATCTGGGCCAGCAACTCCAACGGTGTCTGCCAGCGAAATGGATCGGACACCAATCGTGGCCAGTTTCTCTACTGCCTCGCACACCTCATCTGCATTCCATGGATCGCCATATGGATTCCCGAACGCCATCGAAATGTAAGCAACGACGCCAAGCCTCGCGTTGTCAGCTTTGTCTTTGATCGATTCCAGCGCTTTGTAGCAATCTTCGAGTGTCTGGTTTTGATTCTTGTGCAGAAAGGTCTCAGAGATAGAACAAGGATAACCCAGAGTCGTAACTGTTTTTACGGCCATGGCGCGCTGGGCGCCTTTCTCATTGACCACAATGCCGATGATTTCGACGTCCTCAGGCCGATCGATTTGCTCCAGCACGTTCTCGCTATCGGCCATTTGCGGGACGGCTTTAGGAGAAACAAAACTTACAGCATCGATGTGCTTGAACCCCGCTGCGATCAGTGCACGCAAATAACGCGCCTTGAGTTCTGTCGGGATTTGCCGGTTAAGACCTTGCCAGGCATCACGTGGGCATTCGATTAATTTGACGCTTTTACGAACCACGGAATCTCCGCCGCTTACTTGAAGAATTCCTTCGCGCGTTCGAAGAAACTTTTGCGCATTGGAGTGTTTTCGTCGCCACAAACCGCTGCAAATTCCTCGAGCTTGCGACGCTGCTCCGCGTTCAAGTGCGACGGTACCTCGACAATGAGACGCGCGAACAAATCACCATGTCTGTGGCCGTTGACGTTTACGATACCTTTCCCGCGCAGTTTGAAAACTTGTCCACTTTGCGTGCCCGCTGGCACTTTGAGATGCGCTTTGCCTTCCAAAGTCGGCACATCAATCTCGCCGCCTAAGGCCGCAACGGAAAATGGAATTGGCACCCCGCAATACAGATCATCACTTTCACGCTGAAATATCTTGTGTTCCTTGACGTGAATGACCACGTAAAGATCGCCTGGCGGACCGCCACCGATGCCGGCCTCGCCATTGCCTAACGATCGCAGTCGGGTGCCTTCACTGATCCCAGCGGGAATTTGCAAGTTGATTCGGCTCAATTTCTCTATGCGTCCCTCGCCGCGGCATTTTTGGCATGGCTTTTCAATGATCTCACCGGCTCCGTGACATTGGGGGCATGTCTGCGAAATGTGAAAAAAACCACGCGAACTGACGACCTGCCCACGGCCACCGCAAGTGGAACAGCTGATCCTGCGCGAGCCTGGTTCAGCGCCGCTGCCCTGGCATTTACCGCATGTGTCCAGCTTCGAGATCTCAATCTGCTTTTCTACTCCAAAAGCCGCTTCCTCCAGTTTGATTTCCATGTCATAGCGCAAATCCGAGCCGCGGCGTCGATCTTCTGTACGCGCACCACCGCCACCGCCGAAGAATGTCTCGAAGATTCCGGCGCCAAATCCTCCGCCGCCAAAAACCTCGCGGAAAATCTCGAATGGATCATGAAAAGCACCGCGTCCAAATCCGACGCCGCCCGGACCGAACGCCGCGTGACCAAAGCGATCGTAGGCCGCGCGCTTGTCAGGATCCATAAGGACATCGTACGCTTCACCTAACTCCTTGAACTTTTCTTCTGCGTGCGGGTCGTCCGGATTCTTGTCAGGGTGAAACTTGACCGCGAGTTTGCGATAGGCGCGTTTCACCTCCTCATCGGTGGCGCTTCGCCCAACGCCCAGCACTTCATAGTAATCGCGTTTCTCAGTTGCCATGTGGCCGACAAGTCGTGCGTGACCTATGCGATTGAGAGGCGCAGCAAGCAAGCAGGCTCACTTTTTTGCCGGCCCGCTGGAAACCACAACTTTCGCAGGCCGAAGCAATCGGTCTTGAATTCGATAACCACGACTGACCTGGCGCAGCACGGTCCCTTCGGGAACTTTGTCGCTCGGCTCGTGTGCGATTGCTTCGTGCAGGTTTGGATCGAATGGTTTGCCCTCGGCTTCGATCGGTTGCAGCCCATTTTCGGCGAGCAAATCGTTCAGTTGTCTCTGGACGAGAACCATTCCGGAATAAATCGGGGATTGTTGTCCCTGCTCTCTCGCGGCTGCGAGACCAAGCTCAAAATTATCGATAATTGCGACCAACCGCTGGAGTAACGAGTTGTTGGCGTACTTGATTGCTTCTTCCTTTTCGCGCGCGCAGCGCTTTTTGTAATTCTCAAAGTCCGCCTGGCTGCGCAGCGCGAGATCGCGGAACCGGTCTAGATCTGCTTGTAAGCCGGCCATTGGATCTTCCGTCTCGTATTGCTCGCGTCTACCCTCGGGCGCTTTAGGTAGAGGCGTATGTTTTGCCGGGCCTGATTCCGTCATTTCTTTGTCTTGTTCAGCAACAGGAATTTTTTTCATGTTTTGCGAATCGCAATCAACGTCATGTCATCATTTTGAGGTTCCGGGCCGCTAAAGTCGCGCACCTCTTGGATGATTTTCTTTACAATCGCTTGGGCACCATCTTTCGCGCTGGAGCGAACCGACTGCATCAGGCGATCGACGCCGAATTCATCTCCTTCGGTATTAAGCGCTTCGGTCACACCGTCGGTGTAGAGGACGAGGCAATCATCGCGCTCGAAGGAGACGGCGAAGTCAACGGTAAGCCTATCAAACACGCTCCCGCTGTCAATTCCGACGACCATCCCCGGCGATTTTACTGGCGCAACAGTCTCCGATCGTCGCTGATACAGTAACGGCGCGTCGTGTCCGGCGCGAGCGAGGGTAATGTCGTTCCGCTGGTCATTCAGAATCAGATAGGCCATGCTGATGAACATGTCTTCCTTGATATCGGGGTAGAGCTGACGATTCACTTTGCGTAAGACATCCGCCGGAGAAGGGTTCCGCGCCGCCTCAGCGCGCAACACACTGCGGCAGATCGCCATGATGAGCGATGCCGGGACACCTTTGCCTGAAACGTCCGCGATCGCCACACCAAGCCGTTCCTCATCTACTTGGATGTAATCGAAATAGTCGCCGCTCACCTGGCGGGCCGGCACGTTGATGCCGCTGATCTGAAATCCATCGATAGCCGGCGCCTCCGAGGGGAGCAAAATCCGCTGAATGTCCCGTGCAATTTCAAGATCGTGATCCAGCCGCTTCTTTTCGTTCGCCATCGAATAAATGATGGCGTTGTAGAGCGCAAAGGCAGATTGCTCAGCGATCGATTTAAAGACGACGAAGTCTCCCTGCGAAAACGGTGTACCCATCGGGCCATTGGCGAGCGCCAAGACACCCAGATCTTGATCTCCATAGCGGAGCGCTGCCGCCATGATGGATCCACTCCCAAATGCGCTGTCGCGTAACTTCGCCAACTCCGGGGTCTCGGAGAATTCGTCCAAGCAAACAGATTGGCCTGTTTGCCAGACGCGTCCGACCAGGCCTTCGCCCGGGGTGACTGAATGCAGCCGCAGGAACCTCTCAACAGCGCTGGGAGAGGCGGCCGCTTGTTGCAAAATGTTCGTCGGAATATCGACTAACGGCGGGCAGCCTTTGGAGATGAAAGCTGGCGTGAGCTTTCCGCCAGTCCGATCCGTTACATAAAGCGCGCCGCCATGCGCGTCGAGAATGCGCGTAGCCCCTTCGACGATAAGCCGATGAAGTTCCTGAGGTCGAATCGTCTCTCGAAAGGCTTCGCCAAGTCCGTGCAGAAAATCGAAAACGAGCGTCTCCTCGACTTGGATTTCCTCATGCGACCGCTCCAGCTTGCGAATCCGCTGTCTCTGGAGATAGCTCGTGGCAATCCATCCGGCAATGGACGCGACAAGCAGTCCGAGGAGAACAGTCGGCCACATCGTGCAAGGGCCAGCTTACTTCGAAGGCGTCTCGCGATGAAGGTCTTGTCTTAAGAAATCGAGAACGTCCTTAAATCGAAAGCGATTTTCCGGCGCCACCTCGCAAAGTGCCTCGTGGGCTTCCAGCATCGTTTCTGCCTGCTCCTGTTTTTGGGCCTCTCGCGACTTGTCTTCCGGAGTTTGTTCGAGCGCTCCGCATTCCGGCGTGCGCGCTCCGTTAGTATGAATATCAAATATTTGATCGAGGCCTAGTCCAGAAAGAAGCTCCTGGCTGCGATTCCCGCAGTGAACGATGTGAAGATGACCGTGACCGAGTTCTTTCAATCGCAAGGCCACACTGGCCATCGTTCCCATGAATGTTGAATCCATCATGGCGCAATCTGCTAAATCCACGACAAATTCGCGATAGCCGCGGTCCAACATCTCGCGCGCGAACTCCTTGAGGTTGCCGCTATTGAGAAAACTACCCTTCCCCTCAACTTTCACCCATATGGCCGGGCCTCTTACCCCTACTTGAATAGATGAATCCACAGTTAGCTCCTTAAAGGATACTAGTCCAAAAGGTATACTGTCAAACCTCACGGGACGCCAGGAGTTCCAGGAATTGATTCGAAACACAGGGCGCGAAGGGCCGCATTAATGAAGCGTCGCCGTGGGACGCCAATGAGCAAGAAAGCGGCAGGCCACCGCTGTCCAATATTACTGCCACATGAACGAACGATTTTCCGCCACGATCCGGCCATTTGAGATCAAGAGGCAGCGCCAGGCGATGACCTCGCCGTCGTCCCAGTAATCGTCTCCGATGACCTTGAATTCCGTTTTACGAGTGCCATGCACGTTTTGGTACGAGATCTCCTGTGCCTGGACATGCTCGTGCAATTTTTCCTGACGATACTCCAAACGCACTGTGACATCTGAGGGTCGTTTGGCCCGCCAAAAAAAATCGAAGTAATTACCGAACCGCTGTCGTTGATCGAGCCCCGTCACAGCGCCGAACATCCGGTATTGCCGCTCAAATGTAATCGGGGCGTCCTGAAGCGTCGCCGTCCTTTGGCCCGGCGCATTGGACTTCTTATTAAGTGAGCTCGTTGTCTGTCGAGCGTGCTGAGTTGTTTTTGCTTTCTGGCTTATGATGAAAAGCTTCGTCTTTCGAAACTCGAAATCCTTGTCTAATGCCATCGGGAGGGGCGTCACTTTTTCCACGATTCTGGGTTCTACGGGCGCGGGCTTGCCGGAAGCGATCAAGGGAAAAAGGGCCAAAACCCAAAGTGCGACGGCAAACCTCATTTGCGTAATAAAGGCGGGTTTTGAATCGGGTGTCAATGTGCAACCACATATCTCATCGCCCTTATGGAACTAGCGAAAATTTGAAACTAAATTCGCTTTTTATGATTGAAGTTCGTTACCAACGCGGCGTTTACCTGGCGAAACAGGACCTGTGGCTGGATCCTTGGGACGCGAAGCGCTTCGCTTTTATTTCGCATGCGCACAGCGACCACATTGCGCCTCACCAGGAAATTATTATTTCCGAGCCGACAGCACGTTTGCTTCAAAGCCGGCTGCCGGGTCATCGCATCGAACACGTTCTGCCATTCGGTGATGAACGAACCGTGCATGGCATCGGTGTTACGTTACTGCCCGCCGGACATATCTTTGGTTCGGCGCAATGTTTTCTTTCCCTCGGTGACGAAACGCTGCTGTACACAGGAGATTTCAAACTGCGTCCGGGAAAGTCCGCTGAACAAGCGCAGTGGCGCCACGCTGAAACCCTCATCATGGAAACCACATTTGGGCTGCCGCGTTATCGATTTCCGCCAACGGAACAAGTCATTGATCAAATGATCTCATTTTGCCGCGAAACAATTGACGGTGGCAACGTGGCTGTGCTTTTGGGTTACTCGTTAGGCAAAGCCCAGGAAATACTGTGTTCGCTTGATGGAGCAGGGCTGACTCCCATGCTGCATGGCTCCGTCTATCGGATGACGCGCATCTATGAGCAGTTCGGTCAATCCTTTTGCAAATACGTGCGTTACAACCCGAACGATGTTGCGGGAAGAGTCCTCATCTGTCCACCCAGCGCGAATCGGTCGCACATGTTGGAAAAAATTCCACACAAACGCGTGGCGATGATGAGTGGCTGGGCCGTCGACCCAAACGCGGTTTATCGCTACCAAGTCGACGCAGCATTCCCTCTCTCGGATCACGCGGATTATGACGATTTGATCCGCTACGTTGAACTCGTACAGCCCAGGCGAGTGCTTACCCTCCATGGTTTCGCTGCTGCGTTTGCTCGCGATTTGCGGGAGCGTGGCGTAGAGGCCTGGGCATTGAGCGAAGAAAACCAAATGGAACTGCACCTGCCTGCTGCGGGTAGCACGCGGCCTGTCCCTCCGAGTGCACGCGTATCGAATACTGCCGAATCAACTGAAGGCCCGTTTCCGAATGACGCGCCCGATACCCCATCGGAATTTCTCAGGTTTGCTAATATTGGTGAAGCCATCGCGGCGACTCCCGCAAAACTGGAAAAAATCCGGTTGCTTGCCGATTACCTTCGCGGCCTGACGAGCGAGCAACTTCCTATCGCGGCTCTCTACTTCACCGGAAGAGCGTTTCCCCAATGCGATTTGCGCACATTGCATGTTGGGTGGGCTGTTATCTTCCGCGCGTTGCAAGCCGCCACGAGCATCGACGATGCGGAGCTTCATCGCGTCGCCGCCGCGCATGGAGATGCCGGCAAGAGTGCGTTCGAAGTTCTCGATGGGCGAACGGCGCCGCAGCCGTTCAGCCTCCGCGAATCGCGCCAATTGTTCGAAAATCTCCACTTGGCGCGCGGCATCAGCGCCAAGGCGAAGTTGCTGCAAAACCGATTCTCCACCCTTTCAGGACGCGAAGGTCAGTACGTCGTCAAAATTTTGACCGGCGATTTGCGCATCGGATTGCGGGAGGGGTTGGTCGAGGAAGCTATCGCAAAGGCATTTGACGTTGCACTCGACCAGGTAATAGGGGCCAACATGTTGTTAGGCGACATCGGTCAAACGGCAGCCCTGGCCGCGCGGAAGGAACTGCAGCGGGCGGAGCTGTCAATCTTTCATCCGGTCAAGTCCATGCTTGCAACTCCACAGCCGAGCGCCGAAGCCGTGTGGGAACGGTTTGTTGTGGCGGAGGCCGATCGCAACCCGGCGTCATCAACCATAACTGCAGTTTATTTGGAGGATAAATTTGATGGTATCCGCGCGCAGCTTCATTGCAGTTCGGAACGGGTTGAAATTTTTTCTCGCGATTTGCGGCGTATCACCGGGCAATTTCCAGAATTGGCAGAACAGGCCAGGAATCTGGACGAAGAGCTGATTATCGACGGGGAGATCATCGCTTTCGAGGAAGGTCGGAGGCTTACGTTCTTCGACCTGCAAAGGCGGCTCGGTCGCAAGAGCGACGGTGAAGATTTGTTCGCGCGTGCGGCAGCGGACGTACCGGTGGCGTTTGTGGTGTTCGACCTTCTCTGGCTGAATGGGCAGTCACTGCTAGCAATTCCATTGCGCGAACGACGAAGACATCTCGGCAACATTGGATTACCGTCGCAATTTCAAATTGCGAAACTAACCTCGGCTCATTCTGCCGCCGAGATCGAACAAACGTTTCAACAGGCTCGCCGGCGATTGAATGAAGGTCTGATGATCAAAGACCCGGAAAGTCTTTATCTGCCTGGCACGCGTGGAATGTTTTGGTTTAAACTGAAGAAAGAATTGGCGACGCTGGATGTGGTGGTTGTCGCGGCTGAGCTTGGCCATGGCAAGCGCAATAATGTTTTAAGCGATTACACATTTGCGGTGCGCGATGAAGCGACTGGCGACCTTTTGCCGATTGGCAAAGCTTACAGCGGATTGACGGACGAGGAGATTGCTGAGTTGACCGAGCACTTTAAGCAGAACACGATCGCCGATCTTGGCCGTTATCGTAAAGTGAAACCGAATGTGGTTCTAGAGGTCGCATTCAATTCAATCCAGCCCAGCACGCGTCACGCGAGCGGGCTGGCACTACGTTTTCCGAGGATCAAGGCAATCCGGCGAGATAAGAACGTCGAGTCCATCGATACCCTTCAATATGCCCGGGACCTCGCAGGACAAACGGGAAATTCGCCGAACAACCAGTAGGCACCTAATTAGCACCTTGGGGGTTACTTTGTGGTGTTGGGGATATTGGCGGTCTCACGACGACTGTCTCTACGTCGCCACGCCGAAAGCGTTGCACATTAGCGAAGATAGCCAATAACGCGAGCGTTCCGATAACCACGAGCATCACTACAATAGCGCTCTTTGAGGCTTGGGATGACCGATGCCTTTTCGTAGCCGGCTGCGGCGAATTCACATTATAGTATCGGTTCCAGTCTCACCTACGCAATGCGGCAATGGTCGTGCCCGAATTCTGAATCGATTGCCATCCAGCGGTTTAACATAAAAAGGTTATTTCATTCGAATTAAGGGAGCCTGCGCTCGTCACTCCAGACGCAGTGACGCAATTGCATCCATAACGCGCTGGCTTAATTGCTGGTAGAGATTTTTTCCCGGCAAGCCAAGATCGGCGGCGGTAAATGAGATCGGTTCTCCGATAACGATCGTAATTGGGACAAAGTGCAAACCGCCACCGCCGCGTGGCAGGGCTTCGTGCGCCCCAAAAATTCGCATCGGGACAACCGGCGCGAGTGTTTTTGCAATCATCAAGCCCAATCCGGGCTCGGCCGGCTGCAAGTTTCCGTCGAGAGTGCGCGAGCCTTCAGGGAAAATCAGCACGGCATGACCGGCGTTCAAAATGCGAATCACGGCCTTAATGGCGCTGCGATCGACGCCTTCTTGATTAACTGGGATCACATTCAGCTTTGGTAAAAGCCAGCGGAGGGTCGGCGCGTCCAACAACGTTCGCCTGGCCAGAAAGTAAATCGCTCGATCGCTCGTAGTCCCTGCAAGGAGCGGATCGAGATAACTCTGGTGATTCATTGCCAAAATCGCAGGACCGCTCTGAATCATTCGCTCCCGATGAATTACACGAAGCCGAAAAAACAATCGCCCGGCTAGACGAGAAGAGTGATACCCAAGCCAGTAATAGAGGTTCATTTAGCGAGTGAACGATTTACTGATTTAGCGACTTGTTTCAGATCAATCTCTAAATCGCTAAGTGTTTAAGTCGCTAGGTGCGCAGGCCCATTTCCTTGAGTCGGACAAGAATCTCGCAGACAACTTTTTCGATGGTCAAATGCGACGTATCGATGACATAGGCGTCCTTTGCGGTGACGAGCGGTGAGACAGATCGCGAAAGATCGGCCTGATCACGCAGGGTGATGGCGTCGCGTTCCCCTTGTGCGGCACGACGCCGGAGACGCACCTCCGGCGAAGCATCAACGTAAAATTTATGTGGCGTCTCAGGGAATACGACAGAGCCAATATCCCGTCCTTCCACCACGACATCCTGACTGCGCGCATACTCATGCAGTTTCTGCCCCACAATTTGGCGGACCAGCGGTAGCCGGCTGACGTGGGCAACGCTTTCGTTCACACGATCATCGCGCAAATGATCCGCGGGATCGATCTCATCGACGAGCATGCGCGACTCGCTATCCTGAACGCGGCAGGTAATTGCTGCTGACTGTAGAGCCTGCGCGACGCGTTCGGTATCGTCTGTATGGATGTCTCTGTTTAAAAGGTACCAGGTGATCGCTCGGTAAATCGCGCCCGAGTTGACGTAGACAAAGCCAAGCCGGCGCGCGAGCGCTCGCGCGACACTACTCTTGCCAGAGGCCGCTGGGCCATCAATCGCGACTACTCGATGAAAATCTCTCTGAGAAGAGTGCATGAAATGCTGGGTCCCAGTTTAGCCGCGCATTGCGCGGCAATGCAACGCGCCGGAACGCGCGGCTGCTAGCACGTTAGGTTGCCTCTGGGGGAGTGGGAGTAAGTGAACCGATCACGGGGGTGCTGATCTGCATCCGTTTCGGATTCGTGAACTCTTCGAGCACTCCTTCAAATCCTGGGTAAGACTCACGAATGCACTCCGCATCCTGAACAATAGTTTCGCCATCGGCAAAAAGACCCGCGATGGCAAACGCCATGGCGATGCGATGGTCACCGAAGCTTGCTACACGCGCTCCCTGCAGCGGCGCTGGCCCATAGACTTCAAGCCCATCACTCAGCTCGGTCACGTGAGCGCCCATGGCGCGCAGATTATGCGCGATTGCCGCGATGCGATCAGTTTCTTTTACCCGTAACTCCTCTGCTTGCCGAACGATTGTTTTGCCGTTTGCCAGGGCACCTGCAACGGACAAAATCGGCAGTTCGTCGATCAGTTGAGGCACCTCCTTACCTTGAATTACGGTTCCTTTAAGCGGCAAACCAGTGACCTCGACAATCCCCCGGGGTTCAAGTTGATCGACATCTTCAACCGCCTCACGCACTTGCGCACCCATGCGGAGCAGGACCGCAAGCAACGCGGTTCGCGTGTCATTCAAGCCGACGTCGCGGACGAGCAGATGCCCTCTCCGTTGTGCCGCAGCGGCAACCAGCCAAAATGCTGCTGACGAGATGTCGCCTGGAATGGCGAAGTCGCGCGATTCGGGAACCTGGTCGCCAAATGTCGCGACACTGCCATCACCTTCAGCTGCCGTTCGCACCAGGAAATAATTGAAAATGTTTTCCATATGGTTTCGCGTCGGTGACAGTTCTTCCACGGTGGTCTTGCCCTTTGCAAAAAGACCTGCCAGCAGCAAAGCCCCTTTCACCTGTGCGCTTGCCACAGGTGGCCGGTAATGAATTCCGCGCAGCGAACCTCCGTGGATGCGCAGCGGAGGCGTGTCGTCTGGCCCTTCGGCAACAACGCTGGCGCCCATCTCACAAAGCGGCGCGATCACGCGGTCCATCGGACGCCGCGACAGTCCCGCGTCCCCAACGAGCCGGCTTTCAAATGTTTGTCCGGCCAGCAGACCGGCGAGCAGCCGCATGGTGGTACCCGAATTGCCACAGTTGATTTCTTCTTTGGGGGCATTAAGGACCCGTCTTTTCCCATGAACGATCAGCGTGGTCGGCTCAGGCTGTTCGATTTTTATGCCTAGTGCGCGCATGGCGTTCACGGTGTGCATGCAATCTTCGCTTGGAAGAAATCCGTGCAACGTGCATAGCCCATTCGACAATGCTGCGACGATGACCGCGCGATGCGAAATGCTTTTATCGCCCGGTACAGTAATTTCGATGTCAATTCGAGCTGCCCGTTTTACCCGTAACTCCATAGAAGACGAAAGAAAGCCGGATGCTTAATGCTTGATGCTCGATGAAAAAATCCAGGCTGCGCTAATCCGGCATCCGGTATGTATCCAACATCGGAGCAACGAGTAAATATCGGGGAGCACTGCCGTTACGGCACAAGAAAGATCTTGTCGGTATAAGGATCCTTCACTTCAGTTCCCGGAGGGAATCCTTCTACATCGATGTATTTGCCAGGAGAATAAGGGCTCTCCACCAGATGGGGCTTGCCGGGCACGGGAATTCCATACGGATAGTCTCCCTTCGCGACCTTTGTCGGTGCGACCTTTGTCGGCGGCGCAGCTGTGGGAGGAGCCGGCGCCGCTGTCATCTCTGCTTGCGGCGAACTCGTGGGCTGAACTGGTCCGTTTGGATTGAACGGCTGTTGCTGCGGCGGATACTCCGCGGCCTCGGTGGGGGGGTACCTCGCCGGCCTATGGTGGGTAGTTGGCGGTGGCGGTTCTTCAGAACAACTGGCGAGCAAGAAGGCCGCAAGAAGCGCAAGCAACAATGAAAATTTCATAACTGTAAAGACTCTCGGAATCGTATCCGGAGTCCGATTCGTTGCCAATGAATTAAATCACTTTTTTCTGAAGCCCCCTACGCAAGTGTTGAGAAACAAGGGAACTAATACAATGACCGGGCGCGTCTCATCCGAATCGAAAGAAGAGATGTCTGACAAATCCCGTGCAGAAATTTTGGTCGTGGACGACGACGCCATGAGTCGCAGGGTCCTTGCACGATTGCTCACCGCCGGTGGTTATGAGTGTCGTGTATCCAAGAACGGCTCCGAAGCTCTGCAGACCATTCAGGCCAAACCGCCTTCGCTCCTGTTGCTTGATTTCGATATGCCAGGTTTAAACGGCGCTGAGGTATTAAAACGCCTGCGTTCGAATGGGCATTCGGCAGTCGCCCAAATTCCGACCATCATGTTGACTGGCCACGGAAGTGAAGAAAGCGAGGTGTCTTGTCTGCAGGCCGGTGCGGATGATTTCGTGACAAAGCCAGTCAATCCGGCGGTATTGCGGGCCAGAATCGAGACCCAGCTTCGCCTGCGCTCCATGCGGCGACAGTTGGAGCGGCAGAATCATGAACTGGAAAAATGGCGCCGTAATCTTGAGCGAGATCTGGCAGCTGCGCGTTTAACGCAACAATCTTTGATTCCGCAGAAACCGCTGGCATTGCCAGGTTGGGACGTTGCGACGTGTTATCGCCCAGTCATCCAGGTGGGCGGCGATATCTATGGCTGGCTGCGAATGAAAGACGGCCGAATTTTGTTCTGGATCGCAGACGGCACGGGTCACGGAGCCGCTGCGGCATTGCTTACGACGCTGGCAAAACTTCTCTTCCACCATGGCAACGGCGAGCAGGATACACCGGCCTCCGTGATGGAAGCTGTGAACCATGACTTTCGCAGTATCTTTGGCTCACGCTCTTTCATGACGGCAATGTGTGTGGCGGTGGACCCTGCAACCGGAAGTGCCAGTGTTGTGGGCGCAGGTCATCCCCCGCTTTTGGTCAGCCACCATAACGGCAAGACAGAATCAGTCCGCTCCAGTGCGCCTCCGCTCGGTTTAATCGAACAATCGGAATTTCCCGAAACGACGATCGATCTTGAGCCAGGAGATGCTTTTCTTCTGTACACAGACGGATTGTTTAGCTGGAGCAAAGACGATCGCCATCGATCGACTCCCCAGCAACTGGAGAAAGTGCTGGATCACTCCGCGCCCACCGCCGAGGCGTTGCTCAGGGGAGTTTTAGCGTACGCGGCCCCAGATAATTCGGTGAAAACTGCACCGGACGATATGACAGTTCTCGCAGTACGCCGGATGGCCGGGCAATAAAAATTTTAAGTTTGCCCAAAATTTAGTCTTGCTCTCTTTCGAGTGAAACGTTAGTCAGCCTCCATGCCGAAAACCAAAAAGAAAACTTCCAAGCGCAAACCGAATCCCGCCTTCATGAGGCCGGTTCAACCTGATGATAAGCTCTCTGCCATCGTTGGGTCGCAGCCGCTGCCACGCTCCGAGCTAACAAAGAAGCTCTGGAACTACATCAAGAAGCATGGTTGCCAAGATAAAAAGAAAAGAACCATGATCAACGCCGACGACTCACTACGGCCGGTATTTAATGGCAAGAGCCAGGTGAGTATGTTCGAGATGACCAAGCTCGTCTCGAAACATTTGCGTTAGGTTTCGGTTATCCGTAGATAGCCCGGCGTTGTTCCGTCGGGCTATTTGCGGGCTTGGTGAAAGAATGATTCCCGCATCGGCGGTGCGTTGTACCGCTCTTGCGCCGCGTTGTAATCACATCGAAGATGGTGACGTGAAAACGTATCGTCTCATTCCTCTCGTACTTGCAATTTCTGTTTTTCTCTCTGGGCAATTCGCGCGCGCGGAGTC